>NZ_LATC01000104.1:0-16248 GCF_001414075.1 Mycobacterium sp. UM_11
TGTGTATAAGAGACAGGTGGTGGCGCGCATCGGTGTCTTCTTCGTCGGTTCGGTGTTCCTGTTGGTGGTGATATTGCCTTGGGACTCCGTGGAACTCGGTTCCTCCCCGTATGTGGCCGCCCTCAACCACCTGGGGCTGCGCGGCGCCGATCAGGTGATGAACGCGGTGGTGCTCACCGCGGTGCTGTCCTGCCTGAACTCGGGCCTCTATACCGCATCGCGCATGCTGTTCGTGCTCGCCGACCGGGGGGAGGCGCCGACGCGGTTGGTGCAGCTGAGCGGGCGAGGCGTTCCGCACATCGCCATCCTGTGCTCGTCGGCCGTCGGGTTCGGCTGCGTCGTCATGGCGCGCGTCGCGCCCAACACCGTGTTCCTCTTCCTGCTCAACTCCTCGGGCGCCGTGATCCTGTTCGTCTACTGGCTGATTGCGTTGTCGCAGATCGTCCTGCGCCGCCGCACCCCCGCCGAAAAGTTGCGGGTGAAAATGTGGTTCTTCCCGGTGTTGTCGGTCCTCACCCTGGCCGGGATCACCGCGGTGCTGGTGCAGATGGCGTTCGACCGCTCGGCCCGCAGCCAACTCTGGCTGAGCCTGCTGTCGTGGGGCGTGGTGATCGGGGTGTACTTCGTGGCCCGCAGGCGCGGTCGGATTCCCGCCGAGGATTGAGGCTCACTCGGTCGTGGTCAGCAGCACCGCGTCCTCGAACGGCAGCCTCGCGAAAACCGCTCGCGCTCGGGGCTTTACGTGCCCCGCCGCCTCGGCCTTGGTGACCACCTGCGGATTGGCGATGCCGAAGCTCTTGCCGTTGCGGCGCATCCGGCCGCCGCCCGCGGCCTTCAGGTTCTTCAGCCAGTCGCGGTCCGGGCCGTAGGTCAACAGGATCGCCACCCCGGGCTTGCCGTCGACGTCGGCGCTGAACACGTTCACCGGAGTGCGGTAGGCCTTGCCCGAGCGGCGGCCGACGTGTTCGACGATCCCGAACGGCGGCAACCAGCCGGCCCACAGCCGCTGGATCGGATTGGTGACGTGACGGTTGAACCGGGCGAGCCCCTGCGGCATCTGCATACCACCATCCAACTCGCCCGGGCCGTCCAGCAGCAACCAAACTTTTCCCCGCGAAACGGGTCTAGTGTCTGAACATGGGCGACTCGCCGGGTAACGACGCGGCCCAGCGCGCCGCGGAGCTCAAGCGCAGGGGTGAAGCCCTGGCCGCCCGGAAACCCATCACCCCGCAAGACGTCGAGCGCGCGACCGACCGCGCCCAGCACGCCCAGGAGCGGGACCACGAGGCGCACCGCCGCGACCGGGACGGCCACTACCAGGCCGCCGTCGCGCACGAACGCGCCGCCGAGGTGCATGAGCGGGCGGTCGAGGAGGGCCTAGGGGACGTCGAGGCGCACCGGCGGGCGGCGGAGAAAGAGCGCGACGCCGCCCGCCATCATTTCCAGGCCGCCCAGCAAGCCGACCCGCGAAGCGACGCCTGACCCGTCCTGCTACACCCTGTAGTTGTATCGATCGCGGCAGCTGGGACACTGGTCGTCATGGGAAGCAGTGACCAGGCGACCGCGCACGCCGCGACGACGGCGGCGTCGGCCCGGCTGTTCGCCGACGCCTGCGCGGTCATCCCCGGCGGGGTGAACTCCCCGGTGCGGGCGTTCACCGCGGTGGGCGGGACCCCGCGCTTCATCACCGAGGCCAACGGGTACTGGCTCACCGACGCCGACGGCAATCGCTACGTCGACCTGGTCTGCTCGTGGGGCCCGATGATCCTGGGACACGCGCACCCCGCCGTCGTCGACGCCGTCACCCGGGCCGCGGCGTCCGGCCTGTCGTTCGGCGCCCCCACCCCGGCCGAGAGCGAGCTGGCCGGCGAGATCATCGGACGGGTGCCGCCCGTCGAGCGGATTCGGCTGGTCAACTCCGGCACCGAGGCCACGATGAGCGCGATCCGGCTGGCCCGCGGCTTCACCGGCAGACCCAAGATCGTCAAGTTCTCCGGCTGCTATCACGGCCACGCCGACGCGCTGCTCGCCGACGCGGGTTCCGGGGTGGCGACGCTTGGCCTACCGTCCTCGCCCGGGGTCACCGGCGCGGCGGCGGCCGACACGATCGTGTTGCCCTACAACGACATTGACGCCGTGCGGCACACCTTCACCGAGCTCGGCGACCAGATCGCCGCGGTGATCACCGAAGCCAGCCCCGGCAACATGGGCGTCGTCCCGCCCGCGAACGGCTACAACGCCGCGCTGCGCGCGATCACCGCCGAGCACGGGGCGCTGCTGATCGTCGACGAGGTGATGACCGGTTTCCGGGTCAGCCGAAGCGGTTGGTACGGAATCGATCCCGTCGACGCCGACCTGTTCACCTTCGGCAAGGTGATGAGCGGCGGCCTGCCGGCCGCCGCGTTCGGCGGGCGCGCCGAGGTGATGGAACGGCTGGCGCCGCTGGGGCCGGTCTATCAGGCCGGCACGTTGTCCGGTAACCCGGTCGCCGTGGCCGCCGGCCTGGCGACGCTGCGCGCCGCCGACGACGCCGTCTACGCCGCGCTGGACACCAACGCCGACCGGCTGGCCGCGCTGCTCACCGAGGCGTTGACGAATGCCGGTGTGGCGCATCAGCTTTCGCGGGCCTGCAACATGCTCAGCGTGTTCTTCACCGACACGCCAGTGACGGACTTCGCGGCCGCGCGGGCCAGCCAGACCTGGCGGTACCCGTCGTTCTTCCACGCCCTGCTCGACGCGGGCGTCTACCCGCCGTGCAGCGCCTTCGAGGCTTGGTTCGTCTCGGCGGCGCTGGACGACGCGGCGTTCGACCGGATCGCCGAAGCCCTGCCGGCCGCGGCCCGCGCGGCCGCCGGAAAGGACAAGCCCTGATGGCCGAGCAGACCCGGGTGCACGTAGTGCGCCACGGTGAGGTGTACAACCCCAGCGGCGTCCTCTACGGCCGGCTGCCGGGGTTCCACCTGTCCGACAAGGGCAGGGCGCAGGCGGCCGCGGTCGCCGACGCGCTGGCCGGCCGCGACGTCGCCGCCGTGATCGCCTCCCCGCTGCAACGGGCCCAGGAGACCGCCGAGCCCATCGCCGCCAAGCACGGCGTCGCCATCGACACCGATCCGGACCTGATCGAATCGGCGAACTTCTTCGAGGGCCGCCGCGTCGGCCCGGGCGACGGCGCCTGGCGCGACCCGCGGTTCTGGTGGCAGCTGCGCAACCCGTTCCGGCCGTCGTGGGGCGAACCGTACGCGGAGATCGCCGCGCGCATGACGACCGCGGCGGACAAGGCGCGCGCCCGCGCCGCCGGCCGCGAGGTGGTGTGCGTCAGCCATCAACTGCCGGTGTGGACGCTGCGGCTGCACGTGACCGGCCAGCGGCTTTGGCACGACCCGCGGCGGCGGGAGTGCGGGCTGTGCTCGATCACCACGCTGGTGTACGAGGGCGACCGGCTGGTCGACGTCGAATACCAGGAACCGGCGGGCTCGTAATCATGCGGCGGCTGGCGGTGGCCGGGGCGGCGGTGGCCGCCCTGGTGGCGGGCTGCTCTTCCGGTCACGACGCGGTGGCCCAGGGCGGCACCTTCGAATTCGTCTCCCCGGGCGGGAAGACCGACATCTACTACAACCCGCCGTCCGCGCGCGGCCGCCCCGGCCCGCTGTCGGGGCCCGACCTGGCCGACCCCGCCCACCCGTTGTCCCTGGACGACCCGATCTTCGCCGGCCGGGTCGTCGTCATCAACGTCTGGGGGCAGTGGTGCGGGCCCTGCCGGGCCGAGGTCGCCCAGCTGCAACAGGTGTACGACGCGACCCGCGACGCCGGGGTGTCGTTCCTGGGCATCGACGTGCGCGACAGTAACCGGCAGGCGGCGCTCGACTTCGTCAACGACCGCCACGTGACCTACCCGTCCATCTACGACCCGGCGATGCGGACCCTGATCGCGTTCGGCGGCAAATACCCCACCACCGTCATCCCGTCCACGCTGGTGCTGGACCGCCAGCACCGGGTCGCGGCGGTGTTTCTGCGCGAACTGCTGGCCGCCGACCTGCAGCCCGTGGTCCAGAAGCTGGCCCAAGAGCGATGACCGGTTTCACCCAGATCGCCGCCGCCGGCCCACTCCTGGTGGCGCTCGGAGTGTGCCTGCTGGCGGGGCTGGTGTCGTTCGCCTCGCCCTGCGTGGTGCCGCTGGTGCCCGGCTATCTGTCCTACCTGGCCGCCGTCGTCGGGGTGGACGAGCAGCCGCCGCCCGGCGCCGTCAAGGCTCCACCCTCGGCGCGGTGGCGGGTCGCGGGCTCGGCGGCGCTGTTCGTCGCGGGCTTCACCGCGGTGTTCGTGCTGGGCACCGTCGCCGTCCTGGGCATGACCACCACGCTGATCACCAACCAGCTGCTGCTGCAGCGGGTCGGCGGCGTGCTGACGATCGTCATGGGGCTGGTGTTCGTCGGCCTCATCCCCGCCCTGCAACGCCAGGCCCGGTTCAGCCCGCGGCAGCTGACGACCGTCGCCGGGGCGCCGCTGCTGGGCGCGGTGTTCGCGCTGGGCTGGACGCCGTGCCTGGGGCCCACGCTGGCCGGCGTGATCACGGTGGCCTCGGCCACCGACGGCGCGAGCGTGGCCCGCGGGATCGTCCTGGTGATCGCGTACTGCCTGGGCCTGGGCATCCCGTTCGTGCTGCTGGCCTTCGGCTCGGCGGGCGCGGTGGGGGCGCTGGGCTGGTTGCGCCGCCACACCCGGGGCATCCAGATCTTCGGCGGCGCGCTGCTGATCGCCGTCGGCGCCCTGCTGGTCACCGGGGTGTGGAACGACTTCGTCTCCTGGCTGCGCGACTCGTTCGTGTCCGACGTGAGGCTGCCGATTTGAGCCGGGCGATCGCTGGCCTCGTTTCCAAGGGGCGCAACACCTGGCGGGCGTTGACGTCCATGGGCACCGCGCTGGTGCTGCTGTTCCTGCTCGCGCTCGGCGCGATACCCGGGGCGCTGCTGCCGCAGCGCAGCCTCAACGCCGGCAAGGTCGACGACTACCTCAAGGCCCATCCCGTGATCGGCCCGTGGCTGGATCGGCTGCAGGCGTTCAGCGTGTTCTCCAGTTTCTGGTTCACCGCCATCTACGTCCTGCTGTTCGTCTCGCTGGTCGGCTGCCTGACCCCGCGGATGATCGAGCACGCCCGCAGCCTGCGCGCCACCCCGGTGGCCGCGCCGCGCAACCTCGCCCGGCTGCCCAAGCACGCCGGCGCCGAGCTCTCCGCCGACGCCGCGGACCTCAACGCCCTGGCCAACAGGATCACCCGGCGGCTACGCGGCTGGCGCACGGCCATCCGGCACGAAGGCGAAGTCGTCGAGGTGTCCGCCGAGAGGGGCTATCTGCGCGAGTTCGGCAACATCGTCTTCCACTTCTCGTTGCTGGGCCTGCTGGTCGCGGTGGCCGTCGGCAAGCTGTTCGGCTACGAGGGCAACGTCATCGTCATCGCCGACTCCGGCCCGGGCTTCTGCTCGGCCTCGCCGGCCGCGTTCGACTCCTTCCGCGCCGGCAACACCGTCGACGGCACATCGCTGAACCCGATCTGCATCCGGGTCAACGACTTTGCCGCGCACTACCTGCCGTCGGGGCAGGCCACCTCGTTCGCCGCCGACATCGACTACCAGGCCGGCCGCGACGTGGCGGCCAACAACTGGCGGCCCTACCTGTTGGAGGTCAACCACCCGCTGCGGGTCGGCGGCGACCGGGTGTACCTGCAGGGCCACGGGTACGCGCCCACCTTCACCGTGCGGTTCCCGGACGGGCAGACGCGGACGTCGACCGTGCAGTGGCGGCCCGACAATCCGCAGACCCTGCTCTCCTCCGGAGTGGCGCGCATCGACCCGCCCGCCGGCACCTACCCCAACGCCGCCGAGCGCCGCCAGCACGAGATCGCGATCCAGGGCCTGCTGGCGCCCACCGAGCAGCTCGACGGCACGCTGTTGTCGTCGAGTTTCCCGGCCCTCAACGCCCCGGCGGTGGCCGTCGACATCTACCGCGGGGACACCGGCCTGGACACCGGGCGGCCCCAATCGCTGTTCACGCTCGACCCGCGGCTGATCCAGCAGGGCCGGCTGACCAAGGAGAAGCGCGTCAACCTGCGGGCCGGCCAGGAGGTGCGCATCGACCAAGGCCCGGCCGCCGGCACCGTCGTCCGCTTCGACGGCGCCGTCCCGTTCGTCAACCTCCAGGTCTCCCACGACCCCGGGCAGGCCTGGGTGCTCGTCTTCGCCATCACGATGATGGCCGGCCTGCTGGTGTCGCTGCTGGTGCGCCGCCGCCGGGTGTGGGCCAGGCTCACCCCCGGGGCCGGTACCGTGAACGTCGAACTGGGCGGGCTGGCGCGCACCGACAACTCCGGGTGGGGCGACGAGTTCGAGCGGTTGACCGAGCGGGTGCTGACCGGTCTGGGCGAGCCCTATGTGGCGCCCTCAGCCGAGCCCCCCGCGTCCAGAAGGAGTTCTCAGGTGGACGTCAAATGAACACGCTGCACGTCAACATCGGCCTGGCGCGCTACTCCGACTGGGCGTTCACCTCGGCCGTGGTGGCTCTCGTCATCGCGCTGCTGCTCCTGGCCTACGAGCTGGCGTACGCCGGCGGCCGCCGCGTCGACCGGCGCGAGCGCGTCCACGCCGGCGCGGTCGCCTCGGACGGCGTCACCCCCGGCATCGTCGAGGAGGCGCCCCGGCGTCCGTTGGACGAACGCGTCGGGCGGGCCGGGTTGGCCGTCGTCTACCTCGGCATCGGGCTGCTGTTGGCCTGCATCGTGCTGCGCGGCCTGGCCACGCTGCGCGTGCCGTGGGGCAACATGTACGAGTTCATCAATTTGACCTGCATGTGCGGGCTGCTCGCCGGGGCTTTCGTGTTGCGCCGCCCGCAGTACCGACCGCTGTGGGTCTTCCTGTTGGTGCCCGTGCTGATCCTGCTCACGGTGTCCGGGCGCTGGCTGTACACCAACGCCGCGCCGGTGATGCCCGCGCTGCAGTCCTATTGGCTGCCCATCCACGTGTCGGTGGTGAGCCTGGGCTCCGGGGTGTTCATGGTCGCCGGCATCGCGAGCATCCTGTTCCTGTTGCGCACGTCGCGCCTGGGCGAACCGGGCGCCGAGGGGGCGCTGGCCCGGATCGTGCGGCGCTTCCCCGACGCGCAGACGCTGGACCGGGTCGCCTACCGGACCACGATCTTCGCCTTCCCGGTGTTCGGTTTCGGCGTCATTTTCGGCGCGATCTGGGCCGAGGAGGCCTGGGGCCGGTACTGGGGCTGGGATCCCAAGGAGACGGTGTCCTTCGTCGCGTGGGTGATCTACGCCGCCTACCTGCACGCCAGGTCGACGGCGGGATGGCGGGACAGGAAGGCGGCCTGGATCAACGTCGCGGGGTTCGTGGCCATGGTCTTCAATCTGTTCTTCGTTAACCTGGTGACCGTGGGCCTGCATTCGTATGCGGGCGTGGGGTGACCGCCAGCAACCGACCCAAGTGAAACGAGGGGGAGTGCACGTGTCCGACCAACCATCCACGGGCGTGGGGGCGCCCGATCAGCCGACGACGCAACTGCCTCCGCAGGGGACCGAGGGCGCGCCGGCCGGCGCCGACGAGTCAGCGGCCGACGGCGGCGAAGCGCCCACCCGCGCCTTCGCCGGGTTCCGCACCGAACGCCGGGTCCCCGGTCCCGAGCGCCGCGACGCCCCGCCGCCCGCCGCGCCCCGGCCCGCCGGGATGCCGCCGTGGGACGCCACCCCGGTGACCGGCATCCCGCGGGTCGACCCGACGGTGTACGGCGCCTACTACGCCCCGCCCGCCGACGCGCCGCCCGCCCAGGTCCCGCCGCGGCCCGAGCCGCTGCCGCACACGCCGTACCCGGAGCTGTCCACCGGCATGTTGCTGCGGCCCGTCAAGCCGCCGCCGTCGGAGGGCTGGCGCCGGCTGCTCTACGAACTGTCCGGCCACCTGATCAACCTCGGGGAGAGCCCGCGGGCCGCCCGTTACAACAACCTGGTGGCACAGGTGAACCGGCCGCTGCGGGGCTGCTACCGGATCGCCATGGTGTCGCTCAAGGGTGGCGTCGGCAAGACCACGATCGCCGCGACGATGGGCGCCACCTTCGCCACCATCCGCGGCGACCGGGTGGTCGCGGTCGACGCCAACCCCGACCGCGGCACGCTGAGCCAGAAGATCCCGCTGGAGACGGCGGCGACGGTGCGCCAGCTGCTGCACGACGCCGGGACCATCGAGCGCTACAGCGACGTCCGCCGCTACACCTCGAAGGGCCCGAGCGGCCTGGAGGTGCTGGCCTCGGAAACCGACCCGGCCATTTCGGAGGCGTTCAGCGCCGAGGACTACACCCGGGTCTTGGACATCCTGGAGCGGTTCTACGGCCTGGTGCTCACCGACTGCGGGCCGGGGCTGCTGCACTCGGTGATGGCCTCGGTGCTCGAGAAGGCCGACGTTCTCGTCGTCGTCAGCTCGGGGTCCATCGACGGGGCGCGCAGCGCGTCGGCGACGCTGGACTGGCTGGACGCGCACGGCCACGAGGAGATGGTCCGCAACTCGGTCGCGGTCATCAACGCGGTGCGCCCGCGGACGGGCAAGGTCGACATGAACAAGGTGGTCGAGCACTTCTCGCGGCGCTGCCGCGCCGTCCAGGTGGTGCCGTTCGACCCGCATCTGGAAGAGGGCGCCGAGATCGACTTGGACCGGCTGAAGCGGTCGACCCGCGAGGCGCTCACCGAGCTGGCGGCCATCGTCGCCGACGGCTTCCCGGGCGACCAGCGCAACCCCGGGGTCGCGTAGCGCGAGGGCTATTTGTCGCCGTGACCTAACCGCCGCAAGAACTCTGGATCGTCGTCCGGCCCGATGACGCGTGTCTTCGCCCGGTGGGTCTGCGACCGCGCCGTCCGCCAGCCAACGTAGATCAGCGTCCCCAAAATCAGGACGAGCAGCAGGTAGAGCACTTAACACCTCCTTTGCCGAATATACCCGCGCCGTAGGCTCTCCCTTGTGTCAGAAGGAGCCAACGACAACAACACTGGCGATCCCGGGCGCGGGACGCCGGGCGCCGGGCGACGGGCGGCCGCGGACGTGTTGCTCTACGCCGGGGCGCGGCTGGTCTTGGCGGTGGTGCTGGCCGCCGCGATCTACGGGGCGGCGCGGCTGATGGGGGTCAGCCAGTTCCCGATCGTGGTCGCCGCGTTGTTCGCTCTGATCATCGCCATGCCCCTGGGCATCTGGCTGTTCGGGCCGCTGCGCCGGCGCGCCACCGCGTCGCTGGCGATCGCCGGTGAGCGCCGGCGCCGGGAACGCGCGCAACTGCGGGCGCGGCTGCACGGCGACGCGGTGGCCGACGACGCGAAGGATCAGTAGTTGGGCATCCGCACGACCTGGGCGGCGTAGCTGAGGCCGGCGCCGTAACCGATCAGCAGGGCCAGGTCGCCCGGGTTGGCCGCCCCGGTTGCCAGCAGTTCGGCCATCGCCAGCGGGATGGAAGCCGCCGAGGTGTTCCCGGTGTGTTCGATGTCGTTGGCGACGACGGCGTCCGGCCGCAGGTCCAGGCTCTTGGCGAGCACCTCGTTGATTCGGCTGTTGGCCTGGTGCGGCACGAACACGTCGATCTCGTCGGGCCGCACACCCGCCGCGTCCATCGCCTGCCGTCCGACCTTGCCCATCTCGAAGGCCGCCCAGCGGAACACCGCGCTTCCCTCCAGCCGCAGGAAGGGGCGGGGGCCCGTGGGCTCGTCCATGTAGTCGATCCAGTCGATGTCCTGCCGGATCGCCAGCGCCTGTTCGCCGTCGCTGCCCCAGACGGTCGGGCCGATGCCCTGATCGGGCGTCTCGCCCACCACCACGCCCGCCGCGCCGTCGGCGAAGATGAAGCAGTTGGTGCGGTCTTGCATGTCGACGGTGGGGGACAGCTTCTCCGAACCGAGGACCAGCACCTTGGCGGCGGTGCCGCCGCGGATCATGTCGGCGGCGACACCGAGCGCGTAGCCGAAGCCGGCGCATCCGGCCGAGACGTCGAACGCGGGCACGCCGGTGGCGCCCAGCGCCGCGGCGACCGCCGGGGCGCACGCCGGGGTCTGCAGGAAGTGCGTGCTGGTCGCCACGATCACGCAGTCGATGTCCGACGGCGTCAGCGCGGCGGTCGCGATCGCCTGCCGACCCGCCTCGGTGGCCATCGACGCGGCGGATTCGTCGCGCGCGGCGAAGCGCCGCGTCTTGATCCCGGTCCGGGAGAAGATCCACTCGTCGGACGACTCGATGTTCTCGCATATCTCGTCGTTGGTGACCACCCGCTCGGGGCGGTACGCCCCGACGCTGAGCAATCCGATGTTCGTCGGTCCACTGGTCGCGGCGATCTGCGTCATTGCTGTCCCCGATCGGTGTTGGCTCGGTGGGCGTCTATGGCCGTCAGTCGCGACGCCGGTCCCTCATTGTTATCCCATCGCCCGCCGCGCGCACGGCCGATCAGCCGGCCAGCCCCAAAGCGGCGGCCACCGCGATCGCCCACACGACCATGGCCAGGCCGGTATCGCGCAGGACCGGAATCAGCTCCGGGCCGCCGCGCCCCGAGCGCACCGGCCGGGCCGCGCGCAGCGCCAGCGGCGTGGCCACGAATCCCACGGCGCACCACGGCGTGGCCGCCATCAGCACCAGCGTCAGCACGCCCGCGGTCGCCAGCAGCGCCTGGTACAGGACGCGGGTGCGGCCATCGCCCAGCCGCACCGCGAGCGTGATCTTGCCCGACTGAGCGTCGGTGGGGATGTCGCGCAGATTGTTGGCCACCAGCACCGAGGACGACAGCGCCCCGATCGCCACCGCCAGCGCCAGCCCCACCCAGTCGACCCGCAAGGCCTGGGTGTATTCGGTGCCGAGCACGGCGACCAGGCCGAAGAACACGAACACGGCGACTTCGCCGAAACCGGCGTAGCCGTAGGGCTTCGAGCCGCCCGTGTACAGCCAGGCGCCGGCGATGCACACCGCGCCCACCGCGATCAGCCACGGCGCGCTGACGAGCGCGAGGGCCACGCCGGCGGCCGCCCCGACGGTCAGGCTCGCCACCGCGGCGGTGAGCACCGCGCGCGGGGTGGCCAGCCGCGAGCCCACCAGGCGCATGGGGCCGGCGCGGTCGTCGTCGGTGCCGCGAATGCCGTCCGAATAGTCGTTGGCGTAGTTGACCCCGACGGTCAGCGCCACCGCGACGGCCAGCGCCAGCAGCGCCTTCCACCACACGGCGGATCCCAGCCACGCCGCCGCGCCGGTGCCCGCCACCACCGGCGCCACCGCGTTGGGGAGCGTCCGCGGCCGCGCGCCGGAGATCCACTGCCCGAAATTGGCCACGCACGCATCCTGCCAGGAGCCGCGCGCGGCCCCGCACCCGCGATCGGGCCGGGGGCATGCACCACAATGGGCGGATGCTCGGAGTCATCGGCGGCAGCGGCTTTTACACGTTCTTCGACTCCGGCACCCGCACCATCGAGGTCGACACCCCCTACGGCCCGCCCAGCGCCCCGGTGACGATCGGCGCCGCCGGCGGGCACGAGGTCGCCTTCCTGCCCCGGCACGGGGCCAGCCACGAGTTCTCGGCGCACACCGTGCCCTACCGGGCCAACATGTGGGCGCTGCGCAAGCTCGGGGTGCGACGGATATTCGGCCCGTGCGCCGTCGGCAGCCTCAAACCGGAGAACGGTCCCGGCGCCGTCGTGGTGCCCGACCAGTTGGTCGATCGCACCCGAGGCCGGCCGGACACCTACTTCGACTCCGGCGGCATCCACGTCGACTTCGCCGACCCGTACTGCCCCACCCTGCGCGCCGCCGTCACCGGGCTGCCCGGGGTGGTCGACGGCGGCACCATGGTGGTGATCCAGGGGCCCCGCTTCTCCACGCGCGCCGAAAGCCAGTGGTTCGCCTCGGCGGGGTTCTCGTTGGTCAACATGACCGGCTATCCGGAGGCGGTGCTCGCCCGGGAACTCGAAATGTGCTATGCGACAATCGCTTTGGTCACCGACCTGGATGCCGGGGTGGCGCCGGGTGAGCGTGTGACCGCCGTCGAGGTGTTCGCCGAATTCGAGAAGAACATCGGGGGATTCAAGGAGCTGGTGCGCGACGCGATCGGCCGGGTAGACAGCGAACGCAATTGCACCCACTGCCTGCCGCACACCGGCGTCACCCTGCCCGTCGAGTTGCCATGAGGGTGTTGCTGACGGGTGCCGCCGGTTTCATCGGGTCGCGGGTGGACGCGGCGCTGCGGGCCGCGGGCCACGACGTGGTCGGCGTCGACGCGTTGCTGCCCGCGGCGCACGGCCCGAATCCGGTGCTGCCGCAGGGATGTCACCGCGTCGACGTCCGCGACGCCGACGCCCTGGCACCCCTGCTCGACGGCGTGGACCTGGTCTGTCATCATGCGGCGATGGTGGGCGCGGGCGTGGACGCCGCCGACGCCCCCGCCTACGGCGGCCACAACGACTACGCCACCACGGTGCTGCTGGCGCAGATGTTCGCCGCCGGGGTGGGCCGCCTGGTGCTGGCGTCGTCGATGGTCGTTTACGGGCAGGGCCGCTACCACTGCGAGCGGCACGGGCAGGTCGACCCCCTGCCGCGAGGGCGCGCCGACCTGGACGCCGGCATCTTCGAACACCGCTGCCCGGTCGGCGGCGAGGAACTGCAGTGGCGGCTTGTCGACGAGGACGCCGCGCTGCGGCCGCGCAGCCTGTACGCCGCCGGCAAGACCGCGCAGGAGCACTACGCGCTGGCGTGGTCGGAGTCGACCGGCGGCTCCGTGGTGGCGTTGCGCTACCACAACGTCTACGGCCCCGGGATGCCCCGCGACACCCCGTACTCCGGGGTGGCGGCGATCTTCCGCTCATCCCTGGAAAAGGGGGACGCGCCAAGGGTTTTCGAGGACGGCGGGCAGATGCGCGACTTCGTCCACGTCGACGACGTGGCCGCGGCCAACCTTGCGGCCGCGGCGTCGACGCTGGGGGGATTCACCGCGGTCAACGTCTGTTCGGGGCGGCCCGTGTCGATCCTGCAGGTGGCCTCGGCGCTGTGCGAGGCCCGCGGCGGTGGGCTCGCGCCGGTGATCACGGGCCAGTACCGCAGCGGCGACGTGCGCCACATCGTCGCCGACCCGTCCCGGGCGGCGGAGGTGTTGGGCTTTCGCGCGACCGTCGACCCGGCCGAGGGCCTGCGCGACTTCGCGTTCGCGCCGCTGCGCTGAACGCAGCGCCTTACGCCTGCGGCGGCCGGTAGATCTTCGGTTTCTGCAGGGGGATCTGTCGCGTCGCGGAGTCGTCGCCGCGGAAGAGCCGGGGGCCGGTGCTGATCCGGGTGGTGGCGGCGGCCGACGGCGGGGCGGCGTGGCCCACCGGGACGCGCGCCCTGGGCTCGGCGGGCGCGGCCGGGGCGGCCGGCCTGCGGGCGGCGCGGCGGCGGCGCGCGCGGCGGCCGCGCAGCTGCCCGGTGACGATGGCGGCCCCCAGGATGCACAGGGCCAGGCCGCACAGCGCCACGTCGAAGGTGCTGGTGATCTGCTGGGCGAGGTTGTTGCCGTAAACCGGGTGCTGCGCGGGCGAATTGGGTGAATCCGCGAACCGGGGCGCCAGCACCACACCGACCACGACGCGGGCGACGCTCAGCGTGGCGACCAGCCCGCACAGCGACGAGATCAGTCGGGCGGAGCGGGTGGCGTCGGCCAGGTTGATCCGCAGCCAGATTGCGAGAAGCGCGGTAGCCAGGTCGAATCCGGCCAGCACCACGCTGTCGTACCGAGAGAACGGGTAATCCAGGCTCACGGCGACGAAGAGGTCGGTCAGCCGCATCAGCATCGAGCCCAGCCCCCATACGGCTATGAGCAGCAAGCCGTTTCGGGCCGCGGCCCGCCAGGAGGTCTCCTCGGCGCGGATCGTGTTGCGGTGACCGAACAGGGTCCGCGGCGCGAAGATCGCCGCCGCCGCGGCCCACGCCAGGTAGCCCTCGAACCCCACCCCGGCGGTCGAGGTGTTCTGCGCGATGCCGTGGAACGCGTCGACGTCGCGGCCGATCGGCAGGACCCACACCAGGACCCCCGCGACCAGCGTCGAGGCGCCGAGCGCGACCGTGGCCAGCCGGGCCGCCCTAGTGCCGCGCAGCAACCACCGGGAGGCGACCAGCACGGCGACCAAGGCGACCACGCCGTACACCACGGCCGTGACGATGACGTCGATGTTCTGCTTGCCGAAGTCGCCGGAGGTTTGCAGCGCGTAGCGCACCCGCCAGTACAGGTTGAAGCCGAAGCTGAGCACCGCCAACGCCATCGACGCGTAACCGATGAGACGGGCGGACCTCAGCCAGGCGGTGTGTTCGTCGCCCTCGGGAACCGGTCCCGAGCGGGCGCCGGCGGTTACGGCTTGCGCGCTCAGCAGGGAGCCGGCGATGCCCACCCACGCCCCGGGCCCGACGCCGCCCGGCACGTTCACCGTGCCGCCGAAGCGGACGGTCTCGAAGGCGTCGAATCCGACGAACGCCAGCACCAGCAGCGCGTAGGGGACATTGAGCGCCAGCCGCAGCCGGCCCGTCGTCGCCGGGTTGAACCGGGCGCCGGACGACCGCCACGAACCGGCCGCCGCGACGGCGATGAGGGACAGCGCGGTGACCCCGATCAACACCGCGAACAGGGCGCCGCTGCTGCCGGGAATCCCGACGCCGAAGTACAGATTCCACGGCAGGAACACGGCGGCGACGAGCAGCGCGGCGGCGGTCAGGTCGCTGACGGCGTGCCAGCGCCGCGTCGAATCACCGGCCGGCTCGGCGGGCGGCCTGGGGATGCGAGTGGTTTGCTGGGCCTGCTCCCGGATGGGGCCGGTAGGGGCGTCGTCGCTGCTCTGGCTCACCATGCCCCCCGGGAATCAAGGACGGACGCCGTGGCAGATTCCCCTGCGACCGTCCTGTCGTTGGAGAAGCTGGTTACGCTGCGGTAGAGGCAAACGTTGTTCGCCCGAATAACGGATACTGCCAACGGTATCGCAAGTGTAATGATGCGGGGACATTGCTGACCGTGGGGTGGCCAGCCGAAGGAGAACCGGGATGGACGTCGTGTTGGGGGTCGCGGTCACGGGCCCGGTTGCCCGCTTGGCGCTCGTCGGGCCGGGCGCGGACGTGATCGACCAATCCGTCGTCGACCTCGAGGAGAACCCGGTCGGGAAACTCGCCGAGACGGTGGTCGGCACCAATCGGCTGCTGGCCGACGAGAATCACCGGCTGGTGGGCACCCGGGTGTGCTGGAGCGACGAGCCGCGGGCCGGCCAGCTGCGCCAAGCCCTGGAAGATTCCGGCGTCTCGAACGTCGCGGTGCTCTCGGAGTCGCAGGCGGTGACCGCGCTGATGCGCGCGGCCGGCCGGCCGGGCGCCGCGCTGGTGATCACCGACGCGACGGCGACGCTGTCGGTGCCGGCGCCCGCCGATGACCAGAACGCCCCGCCGACCGTGCTGGCCAGGGAGCCACTCGCGGGCGACGCGACCGCGACGTTCAACACGATGATGGCCCAACTCAGCGGCCGGCCGGACGCGCCGGGTGAGGTGTACCTGGTGGGCGCATCCCCGGAGCTGGCCCGGGCGGCCGAGGGGTTCCACGACGCGTCGACCATGCGGGTGCAGGTCGCCGACGACCCCGAGTTCGCCCTGGCCCGTGGCGCGGCCATCGTCGCGGCGCAGGCGCTGTCGGCCGGCGACGCCACCGCCATGGCGCCGGCCGTGGGGCTCGCCGGCGACGAGACCGCGATCTCCCCGGTGCGGGCCACCGGCGACGAGACGACGGTGGTGCCCCCGCCGAACGCGGAGGAACCCCAGCTGGCGTATTCGATGGCCGACGAGCCCGAGCCGTTCGCGGGCGACGAATACGACCCCGAATACGACGACTACGACGACTACGACGAGACCGAGGCCATCCCCACGCGGCTGAGCCGCCGGTCGCTGCTGGTCGGCAACGCCGTGATCGCCTTCGCGGTCATCGGTTTCGCGTCGCTGGCCGCCGCGGTGGCGATCGCGGTCCGTCCCACCGCGAGCCAACAGCCGGTGGTCGGCCACCAGAACGCCGCCCCGGGCAAGTTCATGCCGCTGTTGCCGACGCAGCAGCAGGCGCCGGTGCCACCGCCGCCGGTCGACCAGCCCAACGCCGGCTTCCAGGGCGGCGTCATCCCGGACGCCAACGGTCTCCTGCCCGCGCAGGGCACCTCGCCGGGCGGCACCGGGCCGGCCCTGTCTCTTATACACATCT
>NZ_LATC01000105.1:0-15975 GCF_001414075.1 Mycobacterium sp. UM_11
GTGTGCGCGGGCGTGATCTTCGCCATCCTGCCGCGCACCACCTGGGCGGGGATGGAGGCGCGGCCCTACGCCTTCGCGGCGGCCGCCGGGGTCTGGCTCACGGTGTTGCTCGTCGCCGCCGTCCGGCGCAACGGGCCGCGCTGGTGGGTCGGCTACGCGCTGGCGTTGATGCTTTCGATTCTGCTCAATCTGAACATGGTTCTGCTGGTGGCCGTTTATGCCGTAATGGTGCCGCTGTTGGCGCCCGAAAAAGCGCGCAAATCCACGGTCATTCGGTGGGCGATCAGCTCGGCGGTCGCGGTCGCGGCGATGACGCCGTTCATGCTGTTCGCCCACGCGCAGGTTTGGCAGGTCAACTGGATTTACCCGGTCAGTTGGCATTACGCGTTCGACATCATCCTGCGGCAGTATTTCGACCACAGCGTCGCGTTCGCCATTGTGTCCGCCGTCCTCATAGTGGCGGCCGTCGCCGCCCGGCTGGCGGGGGTGCGGCCGCCGGCCGGGGACATCCGCCGGCTGCTGATCGTGTGCTCGGCGTGGCTGGTGATCCCCACCGCCCTGGTGGTCGTCTATTCGGCCGTCAGCGAACCGATCTACTACCCGCGCTACCTGATCTTCACCGCGCCCGCGATGGCCGCCGTGTTGGCGGTCTGCGTCGTCACGATCGCCCGCAGAACCTGGCCCATCGCCGGTGTGCTGCTGGTCTGCGCCGTCGCCGCGGTGCCGAACTACCTGTTCGTCCAGCGCTGGCCGTACGCCAAGGAGGGCTGGGACTACAGCCAGGTCGCCGACCTGATCAGCTCCCACGCCGCCCCGGGCGACTGCCTGATGGTGGACAACACCGTGCCGTGGCGACCCGGGCCGATCCGCGCGCTGCTGGCCACCCGGCCGGCCGCCTTCCGGTCGCTGATCGACGTCGAACGGGGCGCGTACGGGCCGAAGGTGGGCACGCTGTGGGACGGCCACGTCGCCGTGTGGCTGACGACGGCCAAAATCGACAAATGCCCGGCGATCTGGACCATTACCAATAAAGAACCGTCGCTGCCCGACCATCAATCCGGACCGGCATTGCCGCCGGGGCCCGCATTCGGCCGGGCGCCGGCGTATCGATTCCCGAGTTACCTCGGGTTCCGCATTGTCGAACGATGGCAATTCCATTACTCGCAGGTGGTCAAGTCGACGCGCTGATTTGGCGCTTTTCGGGCGGCGTGAACCGCAATTTGTTGGGTAGTTGACTACCCATGCACAGTTGGCTGGCCGCGCCGTTGCTGGGCGGCAACGTTCCAGGGGCTTCGGCACCTCATCGAGCTGTTCGCCGCGTTCGGTTTGACCACGCTGATCGGCCTGGAGCGCACCGTTCAGGGCAAGAGCGCCGGGCTGCGCACCCAGACGATCGTGGGCACCTCCGCGGCGCTGATCATGCTGGTGAGCAAGTACGGATTCGCCGACGTGCTGTCGAACGGCACGGTCGCGCTTGACCCGTCCCGCATGGCGGCCCAAATCGTTTCCGGCATCGGCTTTTTGGGGGCCGGCATCATCATCACCCGGCGCGGGGCGGTGCACGGGCTCACCACGGCGGCCGCGGTGTGGGAATCGGCCGCGGTCGGCATGGCGGTGGGCGCGGGGTTGCTGTTGCTGGCCATCGCCGTCGTGGCGCTGCACTTCGTCAGCGCCCTCGTCTTCAAGGCCGTCGAGGGTCGCCTGACGGCGCAGCTGCGGGGCACCGTCCGGGTGCAGATCATCTACGAGAACGGTCGCGGCATGCTGCGGGAGGTGCTGCGGATCTGCGGGCAGCGGAACTGGCAGCTCACCGAGCTGGACGCGGACGCGCACGACATCGACGACGGCGAGGTGCGGGTGACGATGACCCTGTCGGGCGCCAAGATCGGGAACGCCCAGCAGGTGTTCGGCGAGGTCGACGGGGTGGTGGCGGTGCTGAAAACCGAGGACGACCCCGACTGAGCCAGGGGCTAGCCGACCGGCTGCGGCCGGCGGGCCCCGCGCGTTGCGCCATAGGCCGCCGCCACCCCGGCGGCGCTCAACGCGGTGAACACCGTGAACAGCCAGTGCGCCGCCATCCCGTCGCCGCCCTTGGCGGTGTTGACCACCACCCCGGCCAGGCCGGCCGCGATCGCCGCGGAGACCAGCTGGACGGTGTTGATCGCGGCCGATGCGGCGCCGCCCTCGGCCGGGTCGTCGACCGCGGCCATCGCGCGCGCCGACAGGTGCGGCCAGGCCATCCCGATCCCGACGCCCGCCACCAGCAGCGCCACCGCCCACAGCGCGGCGGTCCAGGGGGACCCGTCGCCGCGGCGGGCGACCGCGGCCAGGGCCATCCCGGACGCGGCCACGATCGGCGCTGCCACGATCACCCGCGCGACGGTGCGGGGGCGATCCAGCGACGCGCTGAGGATCTCGCTGACCGTCCAGCCGAGCGCCAGCGCCGCCCCCAGGAATCCCGCCGCTATCGGCGTCAGATGCGCCAACCGCTGACCGAACAGCGGCACGTAGGTGTTGACCATCGCGGCGCCCATCAGCACGCCCATGGTCAGGTAGATCCACTTCAGCGGGCCGGGTCCGAACACGCTGGGCGGCAGGATCGCCGCGTGCGTCCGCCAGTCCACGAGCACGAACAGGCCCACCAGCGCGACGCCGGCGCCCAGCAGCGCGAACGTCGCCCACGCGTTGTGCGGGATCTGGGCGACGCTGACCGCCAGCGCGGCGGCGCCGATCAGCAGCAGCGACCGCACCGGCACGTTCATCGGCGCCACAGCGCCGCCGCCCCCCACGCGGGCCAACGCGACCGGCACCAGCATGGCCATCAGGCCGGTCAGCACCGCCATCGCGACGAAGGCCCACCGCCACAAACCCAGCTGGGCGAACAGGCCACCCGTGGTGGGGCCGACCACCGTCGCCACGCCCCACATCGCCGACACCAGCGCCGAGCTGCGCGTCCACAGCTCACGCGGCAAGGCCGTGTTGATCACCGCGTATCCGAGGCCGGCGAGCAGCCCGCCGGCCACGCCCTGCAGGGCGCGCCCAGCTATCAAAACCTGCATGTTGGGCGCCGCCGCGCAAACCAGGCTGGACACGCCGAACACGGCGAGCCCGGTCAGGTAGGACGAGCGCGGCCCGGCGCGCACCAGCATCGGATTGACCATCGCCGCGGCCACCACGGAGCCGACCAGGTACAGGGTCGTCACCCAGGCGTAGAGCCGGCTGCCGCCGATTTCGGCGATGGTGTTGGGCAACAAGCTGGTGGTCAGGAACTCGTTGGTGGCGTAGAGCGCCACCCCGCCGGCCAGCAGGACGGACGTCCTCAGGTACCTGGCCCCCAGCAGCTGACGCCAGCCGCCGGTACCGGTCGCGGTGTCGGTCACCCTTCTACCGTATGGGGCGTTTCGGGGTGGGAAAACTGAATTCCGGTGCCAGCAAACTCATTTCAGGCCGGCGGCGTCCATCCCCCGCAGTTCCTTCTTCAGGTCGGCGATCTCGTCGCGGAACCGCGCGGCGAGCTCGAACTGCAAGTCGCGCGCGGCGGCCATCATCTGCGCGGTGAGGTCCTTGATCAGGTCGGCCAGCTCGGCGCGCGGCATGCTGGTCGTGTCGCGTCCCTCGAACACGCCGGCGCTGACGGCGCGGCCCGGCTCGCCCTGGGCGCGCCGGCCGCGGGACATGCTGCGCCCGGAGCCGATTTCGACTGTCTCGCTGTCGTCGGCCTCGCGATAGACCTGGTCCAGGATGTCGGCGATCTTCTTGCGCAGCGGTTGCGGATCGATGCCGTGGGCCTCGTTGTAGGCGACCTGCTTGGCCCGCCGCCGTTCGGTCTCGTCGATGGCCTCCTTCATCGAGTCGGTGATCGAGTCCGCGTACATGTGCACTTCGCCGGAGACGTTGCGGGCCGCGCGGCCGATGGTCTGGATCAGGCTGCGCGAGGACCGTAGGAAGCCCTCCTTGTCGGCGTCCAGGATCGCCACCAGCGACACCTCGGGCAGGTCGAGACCCTCCCGCAGCAGGTTGATGCCCACGAGCACGTCGTAGTCGCCCAGCCGCAGCTGGCGCAGCAGTTCCACCCGGCGCAGCGTGTCCACCTCGGAGTGCAGGTAGCGCACCCGGATGCCCATCTCCAGCAGGTAATCGGTGAGGTCCTCGGCCATCTTTTTGGTCAGCGTCGTCACCAGCACCCGCTCGTCGGCCTCGGTGCGCTTGCGGATCTCGCCGATCAGGTCGTCGATCTGCCCCTTGGTGGGCTTGACCACGACCTTCGGGTCCACCAGGCCGGTCGGCCGGATCACCTGCTCGACGAACTCCCCGCCCGCCTGGCTGAGCTCGTAGGGGCCCGGGGTGGCCGACAGGTAGACCGTCTGGCCGATCCGGTCGGCGAACTCCTCCCAGGTCAGCGGGCGGTTGTCGCAGGCCGACGGCAGCCGGAACCCGTATTCGACCAGGTTGCGTTTGCGGGACATGTCGCCCTCGTACATGCCGCCGATCTGCGGCACGGTGACGTGCGACTCGTCGATGACGAGCAGGAAGTCCTCGGGGAAGTAGTCGAGCAGCGTCGCCGGCGGCGAGCCCGGGCCGCGACCGTCGATGTGGCGGGAGTAGTTCTCGATGCCCGAGCAGAAGCCGACCTGGCGCATCATCTCGATGTCGTAGTTGGTGCGCATGCGCAGCCGCTGGGCCTCCAGCAGCTTGCCCTGGCCCTCCAGCTCGGCCAGCCGCTCGGCCAGCTCCTGCTCGATCGTCGAGATGGCGTGCGCCATCCGCTCGGGGCCGGCCACGTAGTGGGTGGCCGGGAAGATCCGCAGCGAGTCGACCTGGCGGATCACGTCGCCGGTCAGCGGGTGCAGGTAGTACAGCGCCTCGATCTCGTCCCCGAAGAACTCGATGCGCACCGCCAGCTCTTCGTAGGACGGGATGATCTCCACGGTGTCGCCCCGCACCCGGAACGAACCACGGGTGAAGGACAGGTCGTTGCGGGTGTACTGCACGTCGACGAGCAGCCGCAGCAGCGCGTCGCGGGGCACCTCGGTGCCGACGCCGAGTTCCACCGAGCGGTCCAGGTACGACTGCGGCGTGCCGAGGCCGTAGATGCAGGACACCGACGCCACCACGACCACGTCGCGCCGCGAGAGCAGGGACGACGTGGCGGAGTGCCGCAGCCGCTCCACGTCATCGTTGATCGAGCTGTCCTTCTCGATGTAGGTGTCGGTCTGCGCGATGTACGCCTCCGGCTGGTAATAGTCGTAGTACGACACGAAGTACTCAACCGCGTTGTGCGGCAACATCTCTCGCAGTTCGTTGGCCAGCTGGGCGGCCAGGGTCTTGTTCGGCGCCATGACGAGGGTGGGCCGCTGCAGCCGCTCGATGAGCCAGGCGGTGGTGGCCGACTTCCCGGTGCCGGTGGCGCCGAGCAGCACCACGTCGCGCTCCCCCGCCCTGATCCGGCGTTCGAGCTCGTCGATGGCGGCGGGCTGGTCGCCGGCGGGCGCGTGCGGGCTGACCACCTCGAAGTGGCCGCCGACGCGCACGACCTCGTCGACCGCGCGGTATTCCGAATGTGCGACTACCGGATGTTCCGTGGCGAAAGCCATGCCACCAGCGTAGAACCGCGCACCGACAAGTGTCGCGGAGCCGGTCTGGCCGCCCACTATCCCCCGGGCCGGCTCCAGGTTCGGGTGACGGGATCGCACTGCAGCAGGTGCCCGTCGTTCGACGTGGTCATGGCGAACACCGAGGTCCCGGGCCGGTCGCACGAGCTGCCTGCGGCGTGCACGCCCATCGTGATCGGGGCCTTGGCCCAGCTGTTGCCCTCGCAGACGATCTGCTCGCTGTTGGTCGGGTCGTAGGCCAGCTTGCCGACGTCGCCGCAGACCCCGCCCAGCACGGGCGGGGCCGGGGCCGCCGCGGCCGCCGACGTGCTGACGGCCTGGGCGGGGTCGCCCAGGTTGACGCCGGCCGGCACGTCACCGACGCGGGTGGCGACCACCGGCACCCGCACCACGGCGCCCTGCGCGCCGCATTCGTTGCTGAGCACGGTCTCGGTCACGGTGCCGCGCAGCGTGCCGTCGGCCTGGGGCGCCAGCGACCACGCGAGCGTCTCCTGCTGGGTGGCCGCGCCCTGGCCGTCGGGCGGGGTGCACGCCAGCCGGTCCTGCTGCGGGGCGCCCTGCCAATAGCCGGCGACGAAGTGCAACGTGTCCGTCTTGCCGCCGTCGGCCGTTTGGTGGGTGGCGTTGTCCAGCCGGGCCCCGGTGGCCGCGCAGCCGTTGGTGGTGCACACCGAACGGAACGCCCACCAGCCGGTGGCGGGGCCGTCGTGGCGGATCGCGACGCCGTTGGTGGTCCGCTTGCTCTCGTCGTAGTCCAGCTTGTAGGCCCCGTTGAGCGCCGGTCCGCCGGACCGGGCCGGCGCGGCACTCGGCGCCGGGACGGACGGTTTCGACGCGAGCGCCGGGTTCGCCGGCGGGGTGTCCGGCTCGAACGAGTACAGGATCGACCCGGTGGCCGCGACGGCGACGAGCATCGCGCACACCAACCCGACCCCCCACCGGGTCCGCGCCGAGAAGCGGTGGTTCATCGCCGCCGCCACGGCGCGCGGTCCGCGCCGTCGCCGCGTCATCGACACGGCGCGGGGCCCGGGACCCGGGGCGGGCGCGGCGGCCTCGTCGAGCCGCTCGCCGACCGCGTCGGCGAACGCGCGGCACCGGTCGAACCGGTCCTCGGGGCGTTTGGCCAGCGCCGTGCGGAACACGTCGTCGAGATGCGCCAGCTCCGGGCGGAAATCGCTGAGCCGGGGCGGCTGTTCGTGCAGGTGCTGGCTGATCACCGCGATCGGGTTCGAGTGCTGAAACGGGGGCGCGCCGGTGAGCAAGTGGAAAGCCGTTGCGGCCAAGGCATATTGGTCCGCGCGCCCATCGATGTTGGATCCCGTCAACTGTTCCGGCGCCGCGTAGGCCACCGTTCCCACCGCGACGTTGGTCTCGGTGATCCCGCTGATGTCACCCAGGTGCCGCGCGACCCCGAAGTCCGCCAACAGGATTCGGCGCTCGCCGGCCTCGGGATGGGTGAGCAGGATGTTGGCCGGCTTGACGTCGCGGTGCAGCAGCCCGCGGTCGTGGGCGTAGTCCAGCGCCCCCGCGACGGCCCGGACGATGGCGCACACCTCACCGACCGGCATGCCCTCCGGGTGAAGCTCCTTGACCAGCCGGGCGGCGTCGGTGCCCTCGACGTAATCCATGGAAATCCAGAGGTGGCCGTTGAATTCGCCGCGGTCATGGACGCCGACGATGTGGGGATGCCACAGCGTCGCGGCGAGATCGGCCTCGCGGTTGAACCTTTCCCGGAACTCGGGATCGGCCGTGACCGCCTCCGCCAGCACCTTGATCACGTCACGGCGTGGCAGCCGGGGATGCAGCGCCAGATACACCTCGGCCATGCCCCCGGCACCCAGCTGCCGCAGGATCGTGTAGCCGGCGAACGGCGCGCCGCTGTTTATCGAAAGGCGGGCGCTATCCGCCTCGAGGGGCTCCGCGTTCGGCGTGGAAGCGACCGGCGGGACGCGGCGGAACAGATGGGCGATGGTCACCGCGGGCAGCGACTGAAAACCCGCGCGCAGCGCCGCGCGATTACTCAGCAACCGCCGCCCGGCGCCGATGCGCCGGGTGGTGCCCTTGCCCTCGTCCATCCGTTGCCCCACCCCCTCGTTCCGATCCCGGCCTGCCGCAACGCGACACGGCACGCAACACCGGGGCGCGTGCAGGCCTCGGCGCCCCGGCCGGCACGACGATGTGCGCGGCGCGCCCGGAAAAGGCCTCGGCGCAACCCCTTACGTTCAGATGATGCCGGATTCCGCTGGGGAGTCCGCCTCGCCAAGCTATGAAACGGTTATGAGTGAGCGGACCGACACATAGCGAAATCACAGCCGCTCCCAATAGAACCCCCCGGCGGCGCACAGATACTTGAGTGGTGACCCGCCCCGCCCCGCCCGTCCTGACGATTCGGCACGACGGGTCCCTACGATCCTTCGCGGCCGGCCACGAGGTGGTCGTCGGCCGCGACACCGAGGCCGACGTGCGCATCGCCGATCCCCGGATTTCGCGCGCCCACCTGATCCTGCGGTTCGACCAAGGCCGGTGGCTGGCAATCGACAACGGCTCGCTCAACGGGACCTACCTCAACGGCTACCGGATGCCGGTCATCGACATCCACGACGGCCAGAGCATCCACGTCGGCAATCCGCGCGGACCGCTGCTGACCTTCGCGATCGGACCGCGCCAGGGCTACGCCGACCGGCCGGGCCGGGCCCTGCCGAATCCGGCGGCCGGGCCGCCGACGCTGGCCTGGTCCGCGCTTCCCGAGCAAACCAATCCCACCCGGGCGCCCCGGCCGCCCGGAGCGCCGCGGAATCCGCTGTCCCGGCAACCGATTTCGCGGCCCCGCCAGGGGCCGGCCCCCGCCGTCCCGCTGCGCGGTGTCGCGCCCGCCGAGCGGACCGTCGTCCACGCGCCGACGCCGCCCGCCGAACTCACCGTGGTCGACGCCAAGACGGCCGACGTGTCGAACCTCGCCACGCGCTTTGTGAAGTTGCTCTCACCGCGCTCGTCGGCGGCCGCGGGCAGCCCGGGCGCCCTGACGATCGGTCGCGCCGCGGAGAACGACATCGTCGTTTCCGACGTGCTGGCGTCGCGCCGGCACGCGACGCTGGTGCAGACGCCGCTGGGCACCGAGATCCGGGACAACAGCATCAACGGAACCTTCGTCAACGGCACCCGGGTCGGCTCCGCGATCCTGTCCGACGACGACGTCGTCACCATCGGCAACGTCGACCTGGTCTGCCGCGACGGCACCCTGACCCCTCGCAGCGAAACCGCAACCCGCACCGGCGGTCTCGAGGTGCGCAACGTCGAATACGTCGTCGACAACGGCAAACAACTGCTGGACGACATCTCGCTGATCGCGCGGCCCGGAACCCTGACCGCGGTCATCGGCGGCTCGGGCGCCGGCAAGAGCACCCTGGCGCGGCTCATCGCCGGCTACACCACGCCCAGCTCGGGCTCGGTCACCTTCGAGGGCCACGACATTCACGCCGAATACGCGTCGTTGCGCAGCCGCATCGGCATGGTCCCGCAGGACGACGTGGTGCACCGGCAGCTGACCATCAACCAGGCGCTCGGCTACGCAGCCGAGCTTCGCCTGCCGCCCGACACCAGCAAAGCCGACCGGGCCAAGGTGGTCGCACAGGTCCTCGACGAGCTCGACCTGACCAAACACGCCGACACCCGGGTGGACAAGCTGTCCGGCGGTCAGCGAAAGCGGGCCTCGGTGGCGCTCGAGCTGCTCACCGGGCCGTCGCTGTTGATCCTCGACGAGCCGACCTCCGGCCTCGACCCGGCGCTCGACCACCAGGTGATGATGATGCTGCGGCAGCTGGCCGACGCCGGCCGGGTGGTGATCGTGGTGACGCACATGCTGTCCTACCTCGACACCTGCGACCAGTTGCTGCTGGTGGCCCCGGGCGGCAAGACCGCCTATTGCGGCCCGCCCGATCGGATCGGCGCGGCGATGGGCACCACCAACTGGGCGAAGATCTTCACCCAGGTGGGTGCGGACCCCGAGGAGGCCAACCGGCGGTTCGTGGAGCAGCGCGACGCCGCGAAGCGGCCGCCGAAGCTGTTGCCGGACAAGGCCGACGAGCCGGGCGCGCTGGGCGAACCGGTGCATACCAGTGTGCGGCGCCAGATCTCGACGGTTGCCCGGCGGCAGATCCGCCTGGTGGTCGCCGACCGCGCCTACTTCGTCTTCCTGGCGCTGTTGCCGTTCATCCTGGGTTCGCTCTCGCTGACGGTGCCGGGCGCCAACGGGTTCCATCCGCCGGGCGCGAATGCGGGGACGCCCGACGAGGCGGCGCAAATTCTGGCCCTGCTGATGCCCGCCGCCGCGTTCATGGGCACCGCGCTGACCATCCGCGACCTGGTCGGCGAGCGGGCCATCTTCCAGCGCGAACAGGCGGTGGGGCTGTCCACCACGGCCTACCTGCTCGCCAAAACCGCGGTGTTCTGCGGGTTCGCCGTTCTGCAATCGGCGATCATCACCGCGATCGTGGTGATCGGCAAGAGCGCGCCGACGCGGGGCGCCGTCCTGCTCGGCCAGTCGACCGCCGGGGCGACGGTCGAATTGTTCGCGACCGTCGCGGCCACCTGTGTGGCGTCGGCCATTCTGGGCCTGGCGATTTCGTCGCTGGTCCGCTCCAGCGAGCAGATCATGCCCCTGTTCGTGGTGACGGTGATGGCGCAGCTGGTGCTCTGCGGTGGCATGGTCCCGGTGACCGGACGGCTCGGGCTGGACCAGCTGTCGTTCGCGATGCCCGCGCGTTGGGGCTACGCCGCGGCCGCGTCGACGGTCGACCTGCGGCACCTGGTGCCGGATTCGCTGCTGTCCCAGGACCGGTTCTGGCGGCACACGCCGAAGGTGTGGCTGCTGGACATGGGCATGCTGGCCGCGTTGTCGGTGTTCTACGCCGGTTTCGTGCGGTGGCGGATCCGCCTGCGCCGATAGTCCGGGGCACCCCTAGATTTGCTCGGCACCACCGTCGACGAAGACCTCGCTGCCGGTCATGAAGCTGCTGTCGTCCGACGCCAGGAACAGCACCGCCGCGGCGACCTCCTCGGGCCGGCCCAGGCGGCCCATCGGGACCTTGGCCGCCTCGCCCTCGCGTATCTCGTGCTCGCGCCCGGCCGGCGCCAGCCCCAGCAGCCCCGGCGTCTCGACCGGTCCGGGGACGATCGTGTTGACCCGAATGCCCCGGTCCACGAGTTCGGCGGCCCAGGTGCGGCCGAACGAGCGGATCGCCGCCTTGGTCGCCGCGTAGACGCTGAACGCCGGGGTGCCGTTGTAGGCGGCGGTCGAGCCGGTCAACACGATCGACGCCCCGCGGTTGAGCAGCGGCAGCACGGTTTGCACGGTGAACAGCGTGCCGCCCACGTTGGTCATGAACGTGGTGGTGAAGTGTTCGACCGAAATCTCGCCCAGCGCCGCGAATTCCCCGCCGCCCGCGTTGGCGAAGAGCACATCGAGGCCCGCTCCGCGGGCTGCGATCACGCCGGCGACCGCCGCCAGGTCGTCGGGGTCGGCCACGTCGGCGCGGATGCCCGTCGCGCGTTCGCCGATCGAGGCCACCGCGGCGTCGATGGTGTCCTGGTTGCGACCGGTCAGGATGACGTAGGCACCCGCGTCGGCCAGCCGCCGCGCCGCCGCCAACCCGATGCCCGAATTCCCGCCGGTGACAAGGGCCGTCTTTCCGCTGAGGTCGCTCACCATGACTAGAGTAGGGGCATCCATCCGCCGAAGCACGAGACGTTCGACCTGATCGCCCGCACCAACACCGATCCCAAGGGCATCGTGCGGGAGGTGGACGACTACGCGGTCCACCCGTGGGGCCTTTACGTGGCCCGGCCCACCCCCGGCCGCGCCCAGTTTCATTACCTCGAGTCGTGGCTGCTGCCGTCACTCGGCTTGCGCGCCACGGTCTTTCACTTCAACCCCGGCCATGAGCGCGATCAGGACTACTACCTCGACGTCGGCGAGTACACGCCCGGACCCGAGGTATGGCGCTCGGAGGATCACTACCTCGACATCGTCGTGCGCACCGGCGACCGCGCGGAGCTGGCCGACGTCGACGAGTTGCTGGACGCCGTCCGGCACGGCCTGTTGACCCCGGAGGCCGCGGAGCGGGCGGTGCGGCGCGCCGTGGAGGCCGTAGCGGGGTTGGCCCGCAACGGCTATGACCTCTCCCGCTGGCTGGCCGGCCACGGGATGGAGCTGACGTGGCGCCAGGCGTAGCGGCGGGCCTGCCCGAAGCGGTGCGCGCGGCGCTGCGCGACGAGCCGGTGCCCGACTGGCGGTCCCCGACGCTGGCGACCCTGACCGACAAGCGGTTCTCCGACCCGCGATGGATCTTCGAGCGCAAGTTCGACGGCATGCGGTGCCTGGCGTTTCGGGACGGCGACCGGGTGCGGCTGTTGTCCCGAAACCGCCAGCCGCTCAACGGGACCTATCCGGAACTGGTCGACGCGCTGGCCGCCCAGCCCGCCACCCGCTTCGTGCTGGACGGCGAGGTGGTGGCGTTCCAGGGCCGCCGCACCAGCTTCGCCCGGCTGCAGGGCCGCCTGGGCATCACCGACCCCGACGTGGCCCGCGCCTCGCCGATCCGCGTCTCCTATTACGTCTTCGACCTGCTGCACCTGGACGGCAAGTCGACGCTCGACGCACCGCTGGTGTGGCGTAAACGGTTGCTGCGCAACGCGATTCAATTCGGCGGACCGCTGCGCTACACCCCGCACCGCATCGAGGACGGCCTCGCCGCCTACCGCGCGGCCTGCGAGCGCGGCGACGAGGGCGTGATCGCGAAGCTGGCCGAGTCGACGTATGAAGGCGGCCGCTCGAAGAACTGGCTGAAGTTCAAGTGCGTGCGCGACCAGGAATTCGTGGTCGGCGGCTACACCAGCCCCAGGGGCAGCCGGGTCGAGCTGGGCGCGTTGCTGCTGGGCTACTACGACGGCCGCGACCTGGTGTACGCCGGCAAGGTGGGCACCGGCTTCGACGAGGCCACGCTGCGCCGCCTGCACCGGCGGCTGTCGGCCCTCGCGCGGGACACGCCGCCCTTCACCCGCGGCCTGGTGCGCGAGGCCGGCGCCCGGTGGGCCCGCCCCGAATTGGTGGTCCAGATCGGCTTCACCGAGTGGACCCGCGACGGGAAGCTGCGCCACCCGCGCTACCTCGGCATCCGCACCGACAAGGACGCCGGCGACGTGGTGCGGGAGAGCGGGTAATGTCAGCAGCTATGAGTTGCACCGGCCGCAGGTTGCTGCCGATCATCGCGATCATTGCCGTTGGCGCCCAGCTGAGTCCGGCGATCGCGCGGGCGGACCTGCACAACATCACCTACCGCGCCCGGATCGACGCGCTGACCACCGGCAGCCAGGCCACCTTTATCATCAACGGCGGCCAGACGAACACCACCAACCTTCCGTCCATGCCCGGCAACGCATTCGAGGCCAACACGGTGTTGCCCGACCCGGCGCAGGCCGGCATGCGGATAGTGCTGCATTTCCCGTACTCGGCGAACGTGCACTGCGAGATCGACGTCGACGACAACGTTTTCACCCAGGCCGACCAACTGGTCAAGCCCGCACCCGGCAACGCCGACCCGAACAACGGCGCGCTGGCCTGCGGCGCACCGCTACCCGGCTGAGGTCGATTGCCCGACTCCTCACCTCTGCTCACCGGCTATCTATCAGGGCGTCCAGATCGGCGATCGTGCGCAACGTGTCGTTGAGGTGGGTGCAGGTGCTGGTGCCAACGAATTCGCCGCGGACGCGGTCGCGCAACTCGGTGAGGGACATGCCGCGGATGCGGGACGCACTACCGATCGCCCCGGGGCATTCCTGCCACGGCAACACCCGCACCTCGGCGCTCACCTCGGTGATGACCCGCGCCGAGGTGTCGACCGTGCCGGCGACGGTGTACTCATGCACAATCGTCTCCATCAAGTCGTCATCCACGTGAGAGTCGCGGAAGTGGGCCTGGAACCGCGCCGACGCGGAGTCGGCGTCCGCCAGATCCAGCCGCCGGTACCTGCGCATCCCACGCGCTCGCAGCGGCTCCACCTCGTGTAGTCCGCTCAGCGGCGGCGCCACCGGGCCGCGGCCCGTCGGGATGACATCGTGCCGCCGGGTGTATGCGATCAGCGACGCGTCCGGTGCGAAACCGGCGCAGATCCCAGCCATCCGGTCGGCGATGCCCGGCGGCATCTTCTCTTCGATGCCCTCGATGATCGCCGCGTATTGGGTGGCGTATCCGGACACCAGGGTCGCACCGACCCAGTCGTCGAGCAGCAGGTGCAGCAGGGTGGCCTGCTCTGCCTGCTGCGGGAACAGCCGGCCAACCGTCGCCCGGAATCCGGCGCCGACCCGACAGCCCAGCAGCGCGTCCAGACAAGCGGTCGACGTGATGTCGTCGACGACCTGATCGGTGAGGTGTGCCCGCACTCGGACCTGGCCGAGTACCTCGACACGTCCGTCCTCGGCGCCCACCACGTCGCGCGCCCGCAGGTCCGCCATTGCGCCGCGCGCCCCATCCGGATGGGTGTCGATGGTGCTGGTGCGCCGCCGCCGGCCCGCCACCAGCCGCGGCGCCTCGTCGCCGTAGGGCCGTCGCGGGCCCAGGATGTGGTCGACGAATGGCATGGCGGCTCAGGGCTTCCAGCCAGTGGTGTCGGCCCATTCCCAGGCTTGCCGGTAGGCGTCACGAAACCACGGTTCTTTGGCGGTGATATAGCGCATGATGTCGCCGCCGGCGGCTGCGTCGGCTTCCCGTTTCATCCGCGAATACTGCTCGCGCACGTCGGCATTCGCATTGAGCCAGTCGACGAAGAGCAGAGCGAACTGCTGATTGGGCCAGCCCGCGACCCGGATGTGTACGTTGGTCGGCCTTCCAGGATCGGCCGAGGCGTGAATTCGCTTGTGCCACAACGCGGTATCGTCACTGTGGTCGAAATCCTGCACGGTGCTGCGGGCGTCGGGCTTGGCGGCGTCGGCTGTGATGTGTTCCAGGCGCGGATAACCCACCGACAACAACGACTCGGCGACTTCGTCCGCCACGGCCAAGGATTCGACGGTGACCTGCACGTCGATGACGTCCTTGGCGGGCAGGTCCGCCACGGCGGTCGAACCGATGTGGTCCACCCGGATGGCCCGGTGTCCGCAGGCTGTCTTCAGCCGGTTGACGATGCGCTGCGCATCGTCGCGCCAGCTCGGATCGGGCGGCACCACCCGCACCGGCGCCCGGGCGACCTGGCGCCGGCTCAGGTTGTGCGCGAAGGGCAGTATGCGGTTGTCCCACACGTCGTGGGCGCGTTGCACCAGGTCGTCCGGGCTGCCGGAGTTGTCCACCCAGATGTCGGCGACGGCACGGCGCTGCTCGTCGCTGGCCTGCGCGGCGATCCGGGCGCGGGCGTCGGATTCGGGCATGCCGCGCTGCTCGATGAGCCGCCGCAGCCGCACCTCGACGTCGGCGTACACGATGACCACGAGCGGGAACAGCGGCGCCATCCCGGATTCCACCAGCAGCGGAATGTCTTCGACGACAACCGAGTCCTCGGGCACCGAGGCGATGATCTCGGCGCGGCGCTTGCCGACCAGCGGGTGCACGATGCCGTTCAGCCGCTGCCGCGCCTCGTCGTCGGCAAAGGCCTTGGCCGCCAAGGCGGGACGGTCCAGTGACCCGTCGGGCAGCAGGATGTCGTCGCCGAACGCCGCCACGAGCGCCTTCAGGCCCTCGGTGCCCGGCTGGACCACCTCGCGCGAGATCACGTCGCCGTCGACGATGACGGCCCCGCATTTGGCGAAGGTGGCCGACAGGGCCGACTTGCCGGCGCCGATGCCGCCGGTCAACCCGATACGCAGCATGCCTGAACGCTATTACGCGTTGCCGGCGAGCTTCTCCCGCAGAGCGGCCAACTGGGCGTCGCTGGCCAGCGACCCGCCGGCCGCCTTCTCCTCGCGCGCACCGCCGTTGGCCGACGACTGCTCGGCGCCGTGCCCGGCCGCCTCGGCCGCGGCGAACTTCTCCATCTGCGCGGTGTGCATCTTGTGCCGGCGCTCGGCCTCGGCGTAGCGGGCCTCCCACTCGGCGCGCTGGGCGTCGAAACCTTCGAGCCATTCGTTGGTCTCGGCGTCGAAGCCCTCGGGGAAGATGTAGTTGCCCTGCTCGTCGTAGCTGTCGGCCATGCCGTACTTCGCCGGGTCGAACTCCTCGGTGTAGTCCTCGTTGGCCTGCTTGAGCGACAACGAGATCCGGCGGCGCTCCAGGTCGATGTCGATGACCTTGACCATGGCGTCGTCGCCGACGGCGACCACCTGGTCGGGCACCTCGACGTGGCGCTCGGCGAGCTCGGAGATGTGCACCAGCCCCTCG
>NZ_LATC01000106.1:0-15766 GCF_001414075.1 Mycobacterium sp. UM_11
AGATGTGTATAAGAGACAGCTCTGGGACTTCGCTTGCTGGACAAGGATTTGCGAGTGCTGGCGGAGTTGAAGCGCAGTCCGCAGCCCAGCGCCAACGGCTATCCGCAGATGAACATGTTCGACCAACCGGAGTTGGAAGCGATGATGCGCGCCAACCTCAAGCAGTACCCTCACGTGGTGTTGAAGGGTGACGTCGAGGTCACCGCAGTCACCCAGAACAGATCCGGCCGCGTCCGGGTCAGCTTCCTCGACCGCGTGCGCGGCGGCGAGCAGTCCGTCGAGGCCGGCTACGTGTTCGGCTGCGACGGTGCCAACAGCATGGTGCGTGCGTCCATCGGTTCACACATGTACGGGCCGTCGTTTCAGCAGGACTGGTTGGTCATCGACGTCGATACGGAGGCCGAACTAGGTCAGTGGGAGGGCTGCCACCAGCTGTGCAGCCTCGAGCGTGCCGGCACCTACATGCGTGTCGGGCAGACCCGTCACCGTTGGGAATTCCGGCTGCTCGACGGGGAGACCGCCGCCGACTATCAAACCATCGAACGCATCGAGCCGTTGATCAGGCCGTGGCTGGGCGACGTGGCCGCCGAAGAGTTACGACTCGTGCGCGTGACGGCGTACACGTTCCGCGCGAAGGTGGCCAGTCGCTGGCGGGACGGAAACGTGTTCATTCTCGGTGATGCCGCGCATCTCACTCCGCCGTTCGTTGGCCAAGGCATGGCGGCGGGTCTTCGTGACGCTTTGAACCTGAGTTGGAAAGTTGCTGGCGTGCTTGCTAATTCGCTGCCGGAGAGCGCACTCGACACATACGAACAGGAGCGCAAAGCACACGCCGCGGCGATGATCTTGATGGCCGTGTCGGTGGGCGCGGCGATGACCGGGGGAGGCGCGGCCGGCGACCTGGTTCGGCACGTGGTGTTCCCGCGCGTGCAGAGCCTGCGCCTGCCCGGCACGCGGACCAGCGCCGCCGATGGTGTCGCCCCGGGCCTGCGCAGGTCGTCTCTGGTGGTCAAGTCCCGCGTGCCGGGGCAGTTGGCCGGAACGCTGTGCCCTAACCCGACGCTGGGCGACGGCCGGCACCTCGACCAGGTCATCGGCAACCGGTTCGCGGTCGTCAGCTCCGCACCACTGAGCACCGCGCAGCAGGAGAAGCTCGGCCGCCGCGGAGCGACCTTCATCACGGTGTCGGCTGACAGCCAACTCGGTCGCTGGCTGCGGGGCGGCAGGGCGACCGCGGCAATCATTCGGCCTGATGGCGCGGTGATGCGGACGGGCAAGGATCTTCAGACGCTTTGCGACGCCGTGCCCACGTTCGCGGTGGACCACGTCGATGTAACCGAGAGGGAACGCCGATGACCGAGCTACTGGTGCTCAATGATGGCAAACAGGAATTGCAGGCGGTGTCCTTGGACGGTGCCCGCGTGCGGACCCTGCTCACCGGCCTCGACGAGCGGCCCGACGGCATCGTGGTCGACGAGTCACGCGGCCATGTGTATTGGACGAACATGGGCGCCCCGGATCCAGGGGGTGACCCACGTTCGGAAGTCGCATACGCCCGCAACGGATCACTTGAACGTGCCGACCTCGACGGCGGTAATCGGGTCACCATCGTGCCGCGCGGAGCGTTCACGACCGGCAAGCAGCTCACCGCCGATTTCGAGGCCGGCGTGCTGTATTGGTGTGACCGGGAAGGCATGCAGGTGCTGTCCTGCAACCTCGACGGCAGTGACCTGCGTCCCTTGGTGGTCGCGGCCGTTGGGGACAAGGAGGCGCGCACGATCGCCAACCACTGTGTCGGCATCGCCATCGATCTGGATCGTCGCCTGCTGTACTGGACGCAAAAGGGTGCACCAAAAGCCGGTGAAGGCAGGATATTTCGCGCTCCGCTCGAGCTGCCGGCCGGCGTCAGTCCGCAGCATCGTGACGACGTCGAGCTGCTTTACCATGACCTGCCCGAGCCTATCGATCTGCACCTTCTCGGAGGTACGACGTTGGTGTGGACCGACCGCGGCGCCGAGCCGGACGGCAACACGCTCAACCGGTCGACAGTGCAGCCGGTGCTTGGTCCGGCCCAGATTCTGTCTCGCGGATATCACGAGGCGATCGGGGTAGCGGCCCTTTCTGACTCGGAGTTCTATGTCGGAGATCTTGGCGGGGGCATCCGCTATGTCAACGTCGACGCGGGCGTCGATACCGAGCTGGTGCACCTGGGATACGGCCTCACCGGCCTAGCCCTTGCCCACCGGTGACAGCTCGTGCGACGACCGATGGGCGGTGAAGATGACCGGGATGGTGGATCTTTGGCACAACGTGACTCCCGGCCAGGGCACGCTGCTGGGTGGCGCTTTCGTCGTGTTGGCGGGTGTCATCGCTTTCGCCACGGGCTCGCTGGACCGGAGGTCACGGCAGAAGCGATTCCATTATGAGGAGATGAAAGCGCTGTATGCCGACGCGTTGCGGATCGGGCGAGACCTCGAGATCCTCAAGGCGTTGCCACCGCAGGAGCGCAGAGAGCTGCTGACCGAGAAGGCGGAGGCCATCGACCGGGTGATCAGCGAGCTCGCGCTCACCGGTAACTACCAAACCGCGGATCTGGCCATCGCCTACGCCTATCAGCAGTCGGTTCAGCTCGGTGTGTGGGTGAGGGAAGTGGAGGCCGACGACGGGTTGATGGACCGACTGGACAGGTGGTTGCACAACATGCCCGAAGGCCAGCGAGCGGCGTTGAAGACCTACGAGAACGTCAGCGTCAACCGTCGGGATGTGGTGCAGGCAGCGCGCAAAGAACTCGGTTTGTACGTGCCGATGTGGTCACGGCACCGTCGCGTGCTCCGGGAGAGAATCGCGACTGCGCAGTTTCCGCTCAACTGATCCACGGTCGCAACAAATCTGCTATTCGCCAATATGTTTCGTCTTTGACCGGCCTCCGGGCCGACCGGATCGCCACATGCGATCATCTCGTCAGTCAACAGGTGCGCACAGTGGTGACCTATCCGACGTACTGCTGGCGCGGCAACACGTCGGGGCGCATCAACGACCGCAGGGTTGTGCCTTCGGCCGCCGGGGGCTGACCGGGCGCCCCTCCTCTGGTGGAGGGGCTAATCGGTGTGCTTGCCAAGCCGATCGGGGGAGCCGACGGGCCGAGATCGGTTTCGCTGACGAGATTCACCGGTAACGGCCTGGCGGCCAGAGCATTTGGCGACGCGGAGGCGCTCCACGCTCGTGGCACCGACAGGGCTCCGACGGTGGCCGCGCGTCCGAGCCCCACCGACACCGCACCGCCGGCCTGTGGCCAGCCGGCCGAGCCAAGCGTGGTCGCCACCTGGCTGAGTCCGGCGCTCACCCTGGTGAGTGCGGCTGCCGTGGAGTCGGCAGCCGCAGCGCCCGACCCGGACAGAGTCGAGCACGCCGACAAGACGATGGAGGGGACCGTTGCGAAAGCGCTGATCCCAGAATTCACGGTGTCGGGCGCCAACGCATTGTTCAGGTCGCTGAGAATCTGTTGAACGATCGTGTCGACGGAGGGCCCGGCCGCCCCGGCGGTAGCGGCCCCCGGGGATTGCAACCCGGTGGCGTTGGTGTTCCGTTGCGGCGCAGGGAAGGGCGTCAACGACGCCACGGCGGCCGAAGAGCCGGCGTAGCCGTACATGGCGGCCGCATCTTGGGCCCACATCTCGGCGTATTGAGCCTCCGTTGCCATGATCGCAGGCAGGTTGATGCCCAAAATGTCAGTCGCGATGAGCATTGCCAACTGCGCTCGGTTTGCCGCGATCACCGGCGGGGGGACCGTGGCCGCGAACGCCGCCTCGAACGCCGACGCAGCGGACCGGGCCCGGTTGGCCGATTGTTCGGCCTGCGATGCGGCGGCGCGTATCCACGTCACGTATGCCGCCGCGGCGGCGGCCATCGACTGCGATGATGGGCCGCGCCAACCTTTTCCGGTGAGCCCGGATATGACCGCGGAGTAGGAGACCGCCGCGGAAGACAGCTCCGCGGCCGCCAGCTCCCACGCGGCCGCGGCGCCCAGCAACGGAACCGACCCCGGTCCCGCATACATGCGGCCGCTGTTGATTTCGGGCGGGAGCGCTTGAAAGTCCATCCGGAATGCCGTGTTCAGCGGGTCGTGGCCGCATTAGCGACCTCGGTGAGGGCGTACGAACCGGCGGACGCTTGCAAGGTAGCGACGAACATCTGGTGGATCACGCCTGCCTGTGCCCCGATCTCCTGGAACAGCGCCCCGTGGGCCGCGAACGCGGCAGCGACCAGCGCGGAAACCTCGTCAGCCGCCGCGGGCGCCAGCCCCGTCGTGGGCTGTGCCACAACCGAATTCATGGCGGCCATCGCCGTGCCGATTGCGGCCAGATGTCCCGCTGCCGCGGTCAGATCTTCGGGTTGTGTGGTGACAAACGACATCTGAACTCCCAGTGCGTGATTCGGCCGGCGCGTGAAATCACCGATTGGCGACCTCAACACCTAGCATCGCCGTGGTACGGGCTGATGTCGTCGGCGCTAGCGGCCCCATGGGATTCCGGCTAGCTGTAATTCTCGAGGTGGTCCAACAACCGCCGCATCGGACAGTCGCGCCGGTCGAGTCCGCCGTTACTCGCCGAGCCCGAGGGCGCCTCGGATCGCGTCCCCTGACAGGTCCGCCTTCGGTATGAAGGCGAGAGCCGAGCTGGTAGAGACGAGCTCCGCGAAATCCTCTTCGGCATGCGTGGAAATCAAGATCGTTGGCACGTGCGCGCCCGACCCATCGCGGTGCAGCAGTTCGACGATCTCGAAACCGCTTGCCTCGCCGAGATCGATATCGACGAGAGTGACGTCGGGCCTCAACTCCTGTACGCGCCGCAAGCCCTCTGCGAAAGATGTCGCCACCGCCAGCACGCTTATCCCCTGCCGTTCAAGCAATTGCGCCGCCGCGTCGAGGAAGTCCTGATTGTCATCGACAATCACGCAACTCGTCCGCCGATCAGTTCGCACAAGTTCAGTCTGGGGCAGCCACGGACCCGTCGCATGGAAGCTAGCAGGAAATTCGCGTTGCGCCGACTCGCGCTTTCCGGCCACCTGGCACGCGTGTCTGGGTGACAACCGGAAGCCGCGACGGTTGCCAGCGGTGCAGACGGGCGCCGGTCCAGCGGCAAACGTAGACATGACGCCGGACAGGCGCGAGCCGCTGCAGGAAGGTGCATGATGACTTTGCCAGAACAGTCGACCGCCGACGCCCTATCGGCCGCCGAATTCGAACAACGGGTGACGCCGCACATGGCTGAGCTGTACCGCCGGGCCATGCGGCTGACCAGTCAGCATGCCGATGCCGAAGACCTCGTACAGGACACCTTGGTCAAGGCCTTCGCGGCGTTCGGCTCGTTTCGGTCGGGGACAGACATCGGGGCTTGGCTGTATCGGATCCTGATCAACACCCACATCAGCAACTATCGCCGAGTTCAGCGGCGTCCGACGTTGCAGTCGACGGATCATCTTACTGATGCGCAATTGATCACGAGCGCGGCCCACTCGCCCAAGGGCCTGCCGTCAGCGGAGGACCAAGTGCTGAGGCGCCTCGGCCACCCGGGGGTGGCCGCCGCAATGCGCGCCCTTCCCGCGCAATCTCGGACGGCGGTCTATTACGCGGATGTCGCGGGACTGAGCTGCCGGGAGATCGCCGCGTTGATGGGGACTCCGCTCGGAACAGTGGTGTCGCGTCTCCATCGCGGACGGCGCCGACTGCGGTGGCTACTCGCCCAGCCGGACTGCGGCGCAGACTACGGTGACTCTGGGCGGCAACCGCAGATCGCGTGAGGCGTTGAGCGCCTGCTCATTCGGGTCAAGGCGCTTCAGCGGGAGTCCAGGAACGTGATGACCGCCCGCACCCGCCGGTGATCGTCATCGGTTTCCGGTAGGCCCAGTTTGGTGAGGATACTGCGGACGTGTTTCTCAACCGTGCCCTCGGTGACCCATAACCGTCGCGCGATTCCGGCGTTCGAACGGCCCTCCGCCATAAGCTCGAGCACTTCCAGCTCACGCGGCGACAGCGCCGCCAACGGATCATTCCGGCGCCGCCCGGACACCAATTCCTGTACGACCGCCGGATCGACCACCGACGCGCCCTTGGCGATCCGCTGCAGGGTATCGACGAAATCGGCGACGTCTGTGACCCGGCTCTTGAGCAGATATCCGATGCCACGGCCGCTGGCCAATAGCTCCATCGCATGCTCGACGTCTACATAGGCGGACAGCACAAGAATCCCCGTGGCGGGCAACTCCTCACGGATCGCGCGGGCGGCCTCCAGGCCCTCGGTGGTGTGGGTGGGCGGCATTCGGATGTCCACGACGACCACATCGGGATTGGCTTTTCGTACCAACGCGAGCAGCTCGACGGCGTTGCCTACCTGCCCGACGACACTGAATCCGGATCGGTCCAGCAGACTGGCCAGACCCTCGCGCAGCAAGGTTTCGTCGTCGGCTATCACCGCGCGCAACTGCGCCGGCGCCGTCCCAGCCTCGGCGGTGCTTGATTCCGTTGTCATCGCCTGACCTCCCGGGTTACCACCTGAGAAATCATCTTGCACCGCGTGCTGGGCGTTTTCTAGCGATCAACCATCGGCGGAACCCCGAATGCGATACCGCGTTCGCAAATCGCGTCATTGGTGCAGAGCGGTCCGGTCAGGTGCGCATCCGGTCAATCAGGTTCGACAGCACCACGATGCTTTCGCTGCGCTCGATGTCGGCGCTCGACCGGATCCGCTCGAGCGCCGTCTCCAGGTGACTCATGTCGCGGGCCAGCACGTGCAGGATCGCATCCGATGTGCCGGTCACGGTCGCCGCGCTGACCACCTCCGGCATGTCCACCCACGCCGCCCGCAGCCGATCGGGCGCGATCGTGCCGTGGCAGAACACCTGTACGTAGGCCTCTGTGTTCCAGCCGAGCGCGTTGCGGTCGACGACCGTGGTGAAACCCTTGATGACGCCGGCCTCGAGCATCCGGTCGACGCGCCGCTTGACCGCCGGCGCGGACAGATTCACCCGCTCGCCGATTTCGGCGAACGTGGCACGCGCATGCTCGGTCAGTTCGGCGAGGATGCGGGCGTCGGTCTCGTCGAGCCGCTCCATGAGGCGTCTCCCGTCTGTGCGCAACAAATCGATATATAGGCCATATTACCGCAATAAATCGCGCCTAGACACGCAACAGACAACGTTTGATTGTGTCAAGCCCGACAAATACCGTTGATTTATGACGGACCAGCACATCGCGGCGCCCGCCCCAACACAGGCCCGCACGCCCTGCGCCCGCCGGTATGCGATGACACCGCCGGCGTTCTTCGCGGTCGAATACGCGATCAACCCGTGGATGGACACCGCCACGCCGGTCGACGTCGGTCTCGCGCAGGCTCAATGGGAATCGTTGCGCGCGACCTACCTTCGGCTGGGTCACCGGGTGGAGGTCGTCGGGCCCGTCGCCGGGCTGCCCGACATGGTGTACGCCGCCAACGGCGGATTCATCGCCGGAGACGTCGCGATCGTGGCCAGATTCCGGTTCGCCGAGCGGGCCGGCGAAGCGCAAGCCTACGCCGAGTTCATGGCCTCGTTGGGCTACCGGCCGGTGTCCACTCGTCATGTCAACGAGGGCCAGGGCGACCTGCTGATGGTCGGCGAAATGGTGTTGGCGGGCCACGGCTTTCGCACCGATCGGCGGGCCCACGCGGAGATCTCCGCGGCGCTGCGGATGCCGGTGGTCTCACTCGAGCTGGTGGATCCGCGCTTCTACCACCTGGACACCGCGCTGGCCGTCCTCGGCGACCAGACGATCGCGTTCTACCCGCCGGCGTTCAGCGTCGCCGCACAGGAACAACTGCTGGCGCTGTTCCCCGGCGCGATCGTCGTGGGCAGCGCCGACGCATTCGTGCTCGGCCTCAACGTCGTCTCCGACGGTCGGCACGTCGTCCTGCCCTCCGCCGCAACGGGTTTCGCCGCTCAGCTGCGGGCGGCCGGCTTCGAACCCATCGGCGTCGACCTCTCCGAACTCCTCAAGGGTGGCGGTTCGGTCAAGTGCTGCACATTGGAGGTGTTTTAGTGACGATCCTCGACGCCAGGGCCGCGACCCGAACCGAGGCCGCCATCGGGTTGGTCGAACGCTATGCGGCGCACAACTATTCGCCGTTGCCGGTGGTGGCGGCCAGCGCCGGGGGCGCCTGGGTCACCGACGTGGAGGGCCGGCGGTACCTGGACTTCCTGGCGGCCTACTCGGCGGTCAACTTCGGTCACCGCAACCCCGAGATCACCGCGGCGGCGCACGCCCAGCTCGACACCGTCACGCTGGTGAGCCGCGCGTTCCATTCGGACACGCTCGGCCCGTTCTGCGCAGCCCTGGCCCAGCTGTGCGGCAAGGACCTGGTGCTGCCGATGAACTCGGGCGCCGAAGCCGTGGAGAGCGGCCTGAAGGTCGCCCGCAAGTGGGGCACCGACGTCAAGGGCGTCCCCGACGGTCGGGCGAACATCATCGTGGCCGACAACAACTTCCATGGCCGCACGATCAGCATCGTCAGCTTCTCCTCCGACCCCGCGGCGCGGGACGGATTCGGACCCTTCACGCCCGGGTTCCGCTCGGTCCCGTTCGGTGACGCCGCCGCGCTGGCCCGGGCGATCGACGACGACACCGTCGCGGTGCTGCTCGAGCCTATCCAGGGCGAGGCGGGGATCGTCGTCCCGCCCACGGACTACTTACCCACCGTTCGCGCGCTGTGCAGCGAGCACAACGTGCTGATGGTTGCCGACGAGATCCAGTCCGGTCTGGCGCGCACGGGATACACGTTCGCCTGCGACCACTGGGGCGTGGTGCCGGACGTCTACCTGCTCGGCAAGGCGCTCGGCGGCGGCGTGGTTCCGCTGTCGGCGGTGGTCGCCGACCGCGAGGTCCTGGGCGTGCTGCATCCCGGCGAGCACGGCTCCACCTTCGGGGGCAACCCGCTGGCCGCCGCCATCGGCACCACCGTGGTTGCCATGCTGGCCCGCGGGGAGTTCCAGGCCCGCTCGGCGACATTGGGCGCGCACCTGCACGGGCGCCTGCGTGAACTCGTGGGCCGCGGCGTCGTCGAGGTGCGCGGCCTGGGATTGTGGGCGGGCGTCGACATCGACCCGGCGCTCGAGACGGGCAAGCAGATGAGCCTTCGACTGGCCGATCGCGGGGTGTTGGTCAAGGACACGCATTCCTCGACCCTGCGGTTCGCGCCGCCGCTGGTGATCAGCGAGCAGGAGATCGATTGGGCGATTGACCAGTTCGCTGCGGCATTGCGGGGGACATGCGCATAATCAGCTGATCCAAGCAACAGGGGGCGCACTTGCCAGCCAGCTCGATCAGCCTGCCGGAGCAGATGCTGCGGCGTCGTCCCGTTGTCGGCGCGCACGCGGCACGCGGGGCCGCCGACCACCTCAAGCGCAGTATCGGCACCTTCCAACTGACCATGTTCGGCGTGGGCTCGACGATCGGCACCGGGATCTTCTTCGTCATGTCCCAGGCGGTGCCCGAGGCCGGGCCCGGGGTGATCGTCTCGTTCTTGATCGCCGGCGTCGCCGCTGGGCTGGCGGCTATCTGCTACGCCGAATTGGCCGCGGCGGTACCGGTTTCGGGGTCGGCCTATTCCTACGCGTACACCACGCTGGGCGAGGCCGTCGCGATGGGCGTCGCGGCGTGCCTGCTGCTGGAGTACGGGGTGTCCACGGCCGCCGTCTCGGTCACCTGGAGCGGATACCTGAACAAGTTGCTGCACAACGTCTTCGGATTCCAATTGCCGCACGCGCTGTCGGCGGCGCCCTGGGACTCCGAACCGGGCGTGGTGAACTTGCCGGCGATCGTCCTGATCGTGATGTGTGCGCTGCTGCTGGTCCGCGGCGCAAGCGAGTCGGCCAAGGTCAACACCATCATGGTGCTCACCAAGCTCGGCGTGCTGATCATGTTCGTCATCCTCGCGTTCACGGCCTTCGACCTCGACCGGCTCAAGGACTTCGCCCCGTTCGGCGTCGCCGGCATCGGGTCGGCGGCCGGCACCATCTTCTTCTCCTACATCGGCCTGGACGCGGTGTCGACGGCGGGCGACGAGGTCAAGGACCCGCAGAAGACGATGCCGCGCGCCATCCTCGCGGCGCTGGCGACGGTGACCACTGTGTACGTCCTCGTCGCGCTTGCCGCGCTAGGCACCCAGTCGTGGCGCGACTTCGCTGCCCAGCAAGAGGCGGGCCTGGCCACGATCCTCGACAACGTCACCCACGGCAGGTGGGCCAGCACGATTCTGGCCGCCGGCGCCGTAATCTCGATCTTCTCGGTCACGCTGGTCACGATGTACGGCATGACGCGGATCCTGTTCGCCATGGGCCGCGACGGGCTGCTGCCGTCGCGATTTGCCACGGTGAATGTGCGGACCATGACCCCGGTGAGCAACACAGTGATCGTCGGGGTGGCCGCGGGGAGCCTGGCCGCATTCGTGCCGCTCGACAAGCTGACTGACATGGTGTCCATCGGCACCCTGACGGCGTTCATCGTCGTATCCGTCGGGGTGATCATTCTCCGGGTGCGCGAACCCGACCTGCCGCGGGCGTTCAAAGTGCCGGGTTACCCTGTCACACCGGCCCTTTCGGTGCTCGCGTGCGGGTACATCCTGTTCAGCCTGCACTGGTACACCTGGATCGCGTTCGCCGCCTGGATCTCGGTGGCGTTGATCTTCTACTTCGCCTGGGGCCGCCACCACAGCGCGCTCAATGGCGAAACGCTTCAGCGGGACGCGCTGTGACCGTCGTCGTCGGCTATCGGGCCGGCAAGGTCGGGCTTTCGGGGTTGCATCTGGGGGTGCTCATCGCGCGGACCCGCGGCACCTCGCTGACCGTGGCGACCGTTGTGCCCAAGCCGTGGCTGACGCCGTCGTTCGCCCGCGTCGACGCCGAGTACGAGCAGTGGGCGGACAGCTTGGCGGCGGAGTCGGCGAGCGAGGCCGCCCGCTTTCTCGACGGTGTGTCCGACGGCGTCGAGGTCACCTACCTGCATCGCGCGCACGGATCGGTGTCCGGGGGACTGCTCGAGGTCATCCACGAACTTGACGCCGACCTGCTTGTGCTGGGTTCGCTGCCCAGCGGTGGGCGGGGGCAAGTGCTCATCGGCTCCACCGCCGACTGGCTGCTGCATGCGTCACCCGTGCCGGTGGCGATCAGTCCCCGGAAATACCGTGCGCCCCAGGGCAAATTGAGCCGGCTCACCTGCGCCTACTCGGCCACGCCGGACGCCGTCGACGTGGTCAGGCGCTGCTTCGAATTCGGTCAAAGCTTCGGCGTGCCGATGCGGGTGATCACCCTCGCGGTGCGCGGCAAGACGATGTATCCGCCGGAGGTCGGGCTCGAGGTCGAGGATCAGGTGCTGCAGGCCTGGGCGTCCCAGGCGCAACGCATCCTCGAGGAGTTGAAGACCGACGGCGTCGTGAGCGAAGACGTTGCGCTGCAGGTGGTTACCGGGCGCAGCTGGAAAGAGGCGCTGGCGCAGGCCGAGTGGCAGGAGGGCGAGATCCTGGCCCTGGGCACCCGGCCGCGGGGCGACATCCGACGGGTCTTCCTCGGTTCCCGCAGCGCCAAGATCATCCGGGCGAGCCCTGTGCCGGTGCTGGTGCTGCCCGGCTAACGCTGCGCCGCGGCGTTGGCGGCCGCCTGCGCCTTCTTGAGGGTCACCGCGACATCGCCACGACCCAAGAACATCTCATCGAAATAAGGCCGCATGGCGTCGCTGCCGGCCGCGAAACCGGCGCCGCCGGGCGCCGCGATGCGCGGGCCGTTGAGCACGGCGAAGAACGGTCCGACGTCCACGCCCCTGGCCGTCCAGAACTCGAAGTACACCGGCTGCGCCGACAGGACGGCCGGGATGGCCGCACCGGCACGACCCAGGAACTCGTTGCCCTCTTTGCTGCCCATCCAGGCCAGGACCTGGCGCACCGCATCGGGATGCTTCGTCGCGGCATTGCCAACCGCGGCAATACCATTGGTGACGCTCACCCGGCCAGCCGGGCCCGCCGGCATCAGCGCGACGCCCCAGTGGAAGCGGGCATCGCGGGCCACCGGCGCCAGGTTGTAGGTACCGGACTGGAACAGTGCCATCCTGCCGGCCAGAAATTGGTTGCGGGAAAAGTCGCCATTGTCGTTGGTGTCCGATGCCGGCGGCGCGACGTGGTCGTCGTTGATCAGGCCGACGAGGTACCGGAAAGCCTGCACCGCACCGGGATTGTCGAACGCGAACTTGTCACCCTGCTGGAAGACGCCACCGGCCGAGCCGATGTAGTTCAGGTATATCCCCTGCGGGTCATTGGCGGCGTTGTAGCCCCACTGCCGCACCCGTCCGGCGTCGAAACCCGCGGTGTTTGCGGGATGGCCGTCGGCGTCCACCGTGAGCCGGGCGAGCATCGGGCGCAGCGTGTCGCCGCCATCGGCGCTCCACCGCAATCCGTTCAGCTCGGCGGCGTCGACACCGGCCGCCGCGAGCAGGTCGGCGTTGTAGAACACCGCGATTCCGGCATCGGTCAGTTGGGGAACGCCCCACAGCGCGCCCCCGCGGGTGAACTGGTCCACGACCGCCGAATCCCACGCCGCGGCGGAGCCGGCCGGCAGGGCCGTGCCGATGTCCATCAGCCGGCCGCTGTCGGCGTATGGGGCCAGATAGGCGTTGGACAGCCAGAAGATGTCGTCGGCGCTACCACCGGCCACATCGGTGCGCAGCGTGTCGAAGTACGTCGCGTACGCGACGACGCTGGTGTGCACCGTGATCCCGGGATGCGTGCGATTGAACGCCTCGAACGACTGCCGGTACGCCGTGGCGATCTGCTCGGCCCAGACCCGCACCGTTATCACGATTTTGCCGCCGGGGGGCTGGCCGGAATAGTCGAGCAGCACCGCGGTCGCACCCAAGAGCATCGCGACCAACGCGAGCGCGCCGGCCATCAGCGTCGAAAAGCGGGGCCGGTTCATGCTGTGCGCCCAGATTGCCGCGGTGGTCGTGAAGCGGCGAAAATTACAGCCCTGAGCGCAATCTCGACGCGTGAACGGTTCACTTGAGCCCCGAGACGACGATCGACGCGACGATGTGCCGCTGGAAGAAGACGAAAAGCGCGATAAGCGGGACGATGGCGATGGTTGTCGCGGCCATCACCAGCGTCCACTGGGAGTTGAACCGCGACTGCAAATCGGCCGTCGCGACCGTGAGCACCCGCCACTTGTGGCCGCTGGTGATCACCAGCGGCCACATGAAGTTATTCCACTGTGAGACAACGGTAATCAGCGTCAAGGCCGCGAGCACCGGCCGGCTGGACGGGATCACCACGTGCACGATCACGTCCAGGGTGTTCGCCCCATCCAGGTGGGCGGCGTTGACCAAGTCGTTCGGGATGAGGCGGAAGTGCTCGCGCAGCAAGAAGATCGCGTACGGCGAGCCGAACACGAACGGCAGCACCAACGCCCAGAACGTGTTGCGCAGGCCGAGCTGGGCCATCATCAGATACAACGGAACCACCGTGACCGTGCCCGGCACCATCAACGTCGCGACGTACACCCAGAACAGCGCGTCGCGCCCGGGGAAATCCAGGCGCGCGAACGCGTATCCGGCCAGCACCGAAAAGGTCAACTGGCCCACCAGGATCACCGCCGTCATCAAGGCGGTCACCGCCGCGGCCCGGCCGAACCCGGCCCCGCCCAGATCCGTGTAGTTGGCCAACGTGAAGGGCCGCGGCAGCTGCAGCGGCGTACCCGTGGCGAACTGGTGTGCCGAGGTGAAGGACGTCAACAGGCCAAGGGCGAACGGCACCAGGGTGATCAGCGCGCCGAGGATGAGTCCGGCGTAGATGAGAAGCCGGCTAGGTGAGGTCATAGCTGATCCGTCGCCGGAAATACGCCTGCTGCACCATAGTCACGCCGATCAGGATGACGAATAGCACCACCGCCATCACCGACGCGCGCCCGATCGCCGCCGAGCCGAACGCCTCGGCGTAGATGCGGTGGGCCACCAGGTCGGTGCTGCCGCCGGGCCCGCCGCCGGTCAGCGCGTAGACCATGTCGAAAACCTGTGCGGTGCTGACGATTCCGGTCACCAAAACGAAGAACGTGGTCGGGCGCAGCATGGGCAGCGTGATGCGCCAGAACCGTTGCCACCCATTGGCGCCGTCGGTGCGCGCGGCGGCGTGAATGTCGTCCGGGATCGCCAGCAGGCCCGCCAAGAACGACAGCGAAACGTAGCCGACGTTGGTCCACACGACGACGGCGGAAACCAGCGGCAGCGCGAAGCTGGGGTCCGATAGCCATTCGATGCTGTGCCCCAACACGGCGCTCACGGCCCCGTCGGTGGGTGCGAGAATCCAGCGCCACAGCACCGCGATCGCCAGCGGCGCGCAGATCCACGGCAGCACGTAGACGGTGCGAAACAGGCCGGTGCCGGGCAGCCGGCGGGCGAGCATGGACGCGGCCAGCAGGCCCAGCACCGTCTGCGCCGGCACCACGATCGCCACGAAGAGGGCCGTGACGATCAGCGAGTTGGCGAAGGTGTGATCGGTCAACACGGAGCGCCAGTTGGCCAGGCCCACATACCGCAACGGGCCCAGCAGGTCCCAGCGGTACAGGCTCAGCCAGATCACCACCAGGATGGGCAGCAGCAAGAAGGCGACCACACCGAACAGGCTGGGCGCCAGCAGGGCGTAGCCCAGCGCGGTGGAGCGAGGCTGTCTCCTCAGGACGCCGCCGGCCATGCAGGTAATTAAAGCGGGCGCCGCCGGGGTTTGGGGTGAACGGCCGTTACGGTGGACTCGTGACACCGGACCGGGGGATCGATGCCGACTTCCTCAACCTGCCGCGCCATGCGCTGGCCGACGCCGCGCTGTCGTCGGCCACCGCGGCCGGCGCCAGCTACGCCGACCTGCGGATTCACCGCACCGTGACCGAGATCGTGCAGCTGCGCGACGGTGAGCTGGAGACGTCGGTGGTCACCCGCGAGATCGGCTTGGCGGTGCGGGTGATCGTGGACGGCACGTGGGGATTCGCCTCGCACGCGGAGCTGGCGCCCGCCGTGGCCGCCGAGACCGCCCGTCACGCCGTGCAGGTGGCCACCACCCTGGCCACGCTCAACCGTGAGCGCGTCGAGTTGGCGCCCGAACCCGTGTACGCCGACGCCACCTGGGTGTCGGAGTACCGCATCGACCCCTTCAGCGTCCCGGCCACCGACAAGATCGCCCTACTCGAGGAGTACTCCGGTCGGCTGCTCAGTTCCGACGGCGTCGACCACGTCTCGGCCGTGCTCACGGCCGTCAAGGAGCAGACCTTCTACGGCGACACCTTCGGGTCGTCGATCACCCAGCAGCGGGTGCGGGTGCAGCCGTCGCTGGAGGCGGTGACCGTCGACGCCGAGGCGGGCAGCTTCGACTCGATGCGGACGCTGGCGCCCCCGATGGGGCGCGGCTGGGAGGTTTTGTCCGGCGACGAGATCTGGAACTGGACCGACGAGCTGGCGCAGCTGCCGTCGCTGCTGGCCGAAAAGGTCAAGGCGCCCAGCGTTTCCGCCGGGCGCAAGGACCTGGTGATCGATCCCACCAACCTGTGGCTGACGATTCACGAATCCATCGGCCACGCAACCGAATACGACCGCGCCATCGGCTACGAGGCCGCCTACGCCGGAACGTCGTTCGCCACCCCGGACAAACTCGGCACCATGCGGTACGGCTCCCCGGTGATGAACGTGACCGCTGTCTCTTATACACATCTG
>NZ_LATC01000107.1:0-15385 GCF_001414075.1 Mycobacterium sp. UM_11
GATGTGTATAAGAGACAGTCGTTGTTCCTGCGCGACGGTGTTTCGTTGACCGGCCAACAGGTGGTGCCGCCCGCGTGGCTCACCGACACCTTCAACGGGGGACCCGACTCACGTGAGGCGTTCGCCGCCAGCCCCGACCACGACACCGATCTGCCCGGCGGGATGTACCGCAACCAAATGTGGTTTCCCTACCGGGGTGCCAACGTTGTTTTGTGCCTTGGCATGTGCGGTCAGATGGTCTACGTCAACCGTGCCGCGGAGGTCGTCGCCGCCAAGCTGTCCACCCAGCCGCACTCGCATGAGCCGCACATGTTGGACACCCTGCGCGCATTCGATGCGGTGGCACACGAGTTGACGGGAAGTGCAGGCGCGTTTACCTAGACTTTTTTGGGGGAGGATCACTTTAACCACCAGAAACCCATCGGTATCCGCTCGAAGTTAGGGGCGTTGGGCAATGTCCGATCAGGCGAACGCGGGAAGTGCGCGACTCAAGCCACCGGTTGAGAAGGTCCGGTCGCACTACGACAAATCGAACGAGTTCTTCAAGCTCTGGCTTGACCCGTCGATGACCTACAGCTGCGCCTACTTCGACGAGCATCCCGACCCGCAGAATCTGACCAAGACGCTGGAAGAGGCGCAGTACGCGAAGCGCAAGCTGTCCCTGGACAAGCTCAACCTGGAGCCCGGCATGACGCTGCTCGACATCGGCTGCGGCTGGGGTTCGACGATGCGGCACGCGGTGGCCGAGTACGACGTCAACGTCGTCGGCCTGACGCTCAGCGAGAACCAGTACGCACACGACGTGGAGAAGTTCAAGGAGATCGACAGTCCCCGCCGCATGGAGGTGCGGATCCAGGGCTGGGAGGAATTTCCCGACGAACCGATCGGCCGGATCGTGTCGCTGGGCGCGTTCGAGCACTTCGCCGACGGGGCGGGCGACGCCGGATACGAGCGGTACGCCGTCTTCTTCAAGAAGTTCTACGACCTGCTGCCCGACGGGGGCCGGATGCTGCTGCACTCGATCGTGGTGCCGACCACCGACGAGGTCAACGCGCTGGGCCTGAAGACGACGATGACCCTGCTGCGGTTCATCAGCTTCATCCTCAAGGAGATCTTCCCGGGCGGCAGGTTGCCGCAGGTGCATCAGATCGATCGGTATGCGACCGAGGCGGGTTTCCAGATCGAGCGCCACCACTTCATCGGCAAGAACTACGTGCCGACGCTGAACGCGTGGGCGGACGCCCTCGAGGCCCACAAGGACGAGGCGATCGCGTTGAAGGGGCAGGAGACCTACGACATCTACCTGCACTACCTGCGGGGCTGCTCCGACCTGTTCCGCGATGGCTACACCAACGTCTGCCAGTTCACGATGGTCAAGTAGCCGGCCGCGCGGCGGTCACGAGCCACGACGGCTGACGGGTGCCCCCGGCACGACTCGAACGTGCGACCTAGGGATTAGAAGGCCCTTGCTCTATCCACCTGAGCTACGGAGGCAATGTGCAGGTCAGTCTATTCCAACGGCGTGTCGCGACACGACTCGCCGCGGCGGCGCGCACGAAAAGCGTTCGCGCCGAGCAGTTATCGGCTATGGTTGGGACCCTCGACACACGTACAACACCGGCCGGTAATCGGCCGTTAACCGCAACGAGGCGTGTGCAAACCGTCGAGGGGTGGCGTTGCTATGAGCGTGACCATGCACTTGACTTCACGGTGCTCGTGGGCCGGTACCCAGGCATTACGCCTGGCCGCCGATGCGATGGACGCCTACCGGGCCGGCACGCTGTTGCTGCGCGGCTCGCCGTTCGCGCTGGGCTGCCTCGTCGGCTGGATCTCCACGGAATTTCCGCCGCACGTCCTGACCGGCCACGCCCTGTCGCGGGTCTCGCACCCGTCCATCGGTCGCGTCGGCGCCAGCTGGGCGGCACAGCGGGCGGACCGGGCCCTCACCGCCGCGCTCGAGGAGTCCTTCGGCCCGGACTTCCGCGAGCAGGTGCGCCATCCGGCCGGCGTCAATCCCGTCTGTGCCCCCCGCGGCGGCGTGTTGGGCAGGCCCGGGCCGCACCGCCGGTACGCGGCGCAGACGTCGAACATCTCCTACGGTCCGAACGGGCGCGACAACCTGCTCGACATCTGGCGACGCCATGACATGGCGCCGGGGCGACGCGCGCCGGTCCTGATCCAGGTTCCCGGCGGGGCGTGGACCGTCGGCGACAAGCGCGTCCAGGCTTACACGCTGATGAGCCGCATGGCCGAACTCGGCTGGATCTGCGTGTCGATCAACTACTGCAAGAGCCCCCGGTCCACGTTCCCCGCGCACCTGATCGACGTGAAGCGGGCGATCGCCTGGGTCCGCCAGAACATCGCCGACTACGGCGGCGATCCCGACTTCATCGCGATCACCGGCGGGTCGGCGGGGGGACACCTGGCCGCCCTGGCCGCGCTCACCCCGAACGACCCCGCCTACCAGCCCGGATTCGAAAACGCCGACACGACGGTTCAGGCCGTCGCGCCCTATTACGGGGTGTACGACTTCACCGACTTCGACAACATGCACGACCTGATGCTGCCGTTCCTCGAGCAATTCGTGGTCAAGGCCCGCTACGCCGACGAGCCCGAGCGGTTCGAGGCGGCGTCGCCCGTGTCCTACGTGCACAGCGAGGCGCCGCCGTTTTTCGTGCTGCACGGCGAGAAGGACGAGCTGGTTCCCAGCGGCCAGGCCCGGGCCTTCTGCGCGGCGCTGCGTGCGGCCGGCGCCGCCACGGTGGCCCACGCCGAGCTGGACAACGCGCACCACGCGTTCGACATCCTGTCGACGGTGCGATCGCGGCTGGCCGCCGACGCGGTCGCCGATTTCCTCGGCGTGGTCTACGGCCGGCGCGTCAGCTCGCTGCTGGACTCGGTCCCGCTGCCCGCCACCTCGGCCAGCTGACCCGCCTGGCCCGACCGCTCCTTTCACCAGCGCGGCAACCCGACTAGCGTTGTGTTGGCGATTGCGCAGGCGGGTCCGAGGCAGGAGGCTTGATCTTCGGTGACAGGGTTGACGCGTCGGGCGGGCGATCATGGCTGAATCCGTCGAGGTCGTGAAGCTGTCCGACCAGCTCGGACCGGTCGACTATCTGATGCATCGGGGCGAAGCGAATCCCCGGACCCGGTCGGGGATCATGGCGCTGGAGCTGCTCGACACCACCCCGGACTGGGATAGATTCCTGACCCGATTCGAGAACGCCTCGCGACGGGTGCTGCGCCTGCGGCAGAAGGTGGTCGTGCCGACGCTGCCGACGGCGTCGCCGCGCTGGGTGGTGGACCCCGATTTCAACCTCGAATTCCATGTGCGCCGCATGCGGGTGGCCGAACCCGGCACACTGCGCGACGTTTTCAACCTCGCCGAGGTGATCCTGCAGTCGCCGATGGACATCTCCCGGCCGCTGTGGACGGCCACCCTCGTCGAGGGCCTGGCCGGCGGGAGGGCCGCGACGCTGCTGCACGTCAGCCACGCGGTCACCGACGGCGTCGGCGGGGTGCAGATGTTCGCCGAAATCTACGACCTCGAGCGTGATCCGCCGGCCAAGCCGACGCCCCCGCTGCCCATTCCGCAGGACCTGACCTCCAATGACCTGATGCGGCAAGGCATTAACCACTTGCCCTCCGCCGTGGTCGGCGGCGTCCTGACCGCGCTGTCCGGGGCGGTGTCGGCGGCGGGCCGGGTGGTTCTGGAACCGGGGCCCACCGTGTCCGGGATCGTCGGTTACGCGATGTCCGGGATGCGGGTGCTCAACCGGGCGGCCGAGCCGTCGCCGCTGCTGCGGCGGCGCAGCCTGGCCACCCGCACCGAGGCGATCGACATCCCGCTCTCCGATCTGCACAAGGCCGCCAAGGCCGGTGGGGGATCGATCAACGACGCCTACCTCGCCGGCCTGTGCGGCGCCCTGCGGCGCTACCACGAGGCGCTCGGCGTGCCGATCAGCACGCTGCCGATGGCGGTGCCGGTCAACCTGCGGGCCGACGCCGACACGGCCGGCGGCAACCGGTTCACCGGCGTCAACCTGGCCGCCCCGGTGGGCACGGTCGACCCGGTGTCGCGGATGAAGAAGATCCGCGCGCAGATGACGCAGCGCCGCGACGAGCCCGCGATGAACATCGTCGGTTCGGTCGCGCCGCTTCTCAGCGTCCTGCCGACCGCGGTGCTCGAGGGGATCACCGGGTCGGTGATCGGCTCCGACGTGCAGGCCAGCAATGTCCCGGTCTACCCCGGGGACACCTACATCGCCGGGGCAAAGGTGTTGCGGCAGTACGGGATCGGGCCGCTGCCCGGGGTGGCGATGATGGTGGTGCTGATCTCGCGGGGCGGGTGGTGCACCATCACCGTGCGCTACGACCGGGCGTCGGTGCGCAACGAGCCATTGTTCGCCCAATGCCTGCTGGAGGGTTTCGACGAAATCCTCGCGCTGGCCGGCGAGGGGGCGCCGCAGGCGGTGCCCGCCTCCTTCAACGAACCGGCGACCTCGGCGCGGACGGCGAAGAGCTCATGAGCGCCCCGAAGGATCGGCGAGACGACGGGCCCTCCGGCGACATGCGGCTGCCGGGTTCGGTCGCCGAGATCATGGCCAGCCCCCCGGGCCCCAAGATCGGGGCGTTCTTCGACCTGGACGGGACGCTGGTGGCCGGCTTCACGGCGGTGATCCTCACCCAGGAGCGGTTGTTGCGCCGCGACATGGGCGTGGGCGAGTTGCTCGGCATGGTTCAGGCCGGCCTGAGCCACACGCTCGGGCGCATCGAGTTCGAGGACCTCATCGGCAAGGCCGCCGCCGCGTTGGCCGGCCGCCTGTTGGACGACCTGGAGGAGATCGGCGAGCGGCTGTTCGTGCAGCGGATCGAGTCGCGGATCTACCCGGAGATGCGGGAGCTGGTGCGGGCGCACGTCGCTCGCGGGCACACCGTGGTGCTCAGCTCGTCGGCGCTGACCATCCAGGTCAATCCGGTGGCGCGTTTCCTGGGCATCTCGAACATGCTCACCAACAAGTTCGAGACCACCGAGGACGGGATACTCACCGGCGGCGTGCAGAAGCCGATCCTGTGGGGGCCCGGCAAAGCCGCTGCGGTACAACGGTTTGCGGCCGAGAACGGCATCGACCTCAAGGACAGCTACTTCTACGCCGACGGGGACGAGGACGTCGCCCTGATGTACCTGGTCGGCAATCCCCGCCCGACCAATCCCGAGGGCAAGATGGCCGCGGTGGCCAAGCGCCGCGGCTGGCCCATCCTGCGCTTCAACAGCCGCGGGCCAGTGGGCCTGCGGCGCCAGCTGCGCACCCTCGCCGGCTTCGGCTCGATGTTCCCGGTCGCCGCGGGCGCCGTCGGCATCGGCGTGCTGACCCGCAACCGGCGGCGCGGGGTCAACTTCTTCACCTCGACCTTCTCCCAGCTGTCGTTGGCGATCGCCGGCGTGCAGCTCAACGTCATGGGCCAGGAGAACCTGACCGCGCAGCGACCGGCGGTGTTCATCTTCAACCACCGCAACCAGGTCGACCCGGTCATCGCCGGTGCGCTGGTGCGCGACAACTGGATTGGCGTGGGCAAGAAGGAACTCCAGAAGGACCCCATCATGGGCACGCTGGGCAAGCTGCTCGACGGCGTGTTCATCGACCGCGACGACCCCGCGGCCGCGGTGGAGACGATGCACGAGGTCGAGGACCGGGCCCGCAAGGGGCTGTCCATCGTCATCGCCCCGGAAGGCACCCGGGTGGACACCACGGAAGTCGGGCCGTTCAAGAAGGGCCCGTTCCGCCTCGCGATGGCGGCCGGAATCCCGATCGTGCCGATCGTGATTCGTAACGCCGAGCTCGTCGCCGCCCGCAACTCCACCGTCATCAACCCCGGCACGGTCGATGTCGCGGTGTTCCCGCCGATCTCGGTGCAGGACTGGACGGTCGAGAACCTGGCGGAGCGCATCGCCGAGGTCCGCCAGCTGTATCTGGACACGCTGGCCAACTGGCCGGTCGACGAGCTGCCCCAGGTTGACCTCTACGCGGAGAAGAAGGCGGCGGCCAAGGCCAAGGCCCCCGCGAAAAAGCCGGCGGCCGCGAAGGCTCCGGCGAAGAAGGCACCGGCGAAGAAGGCGGCGGCGAAGAAGGCCGCGCCGAAAGCCAAGCCCGCCAAGGCGAATCCGCACGAGTCGGAGGCCGCCCTCAAAGACGGTGAGGCGCAACGGCCCGCCGACGCGGCGCTGCGCGCCGAACCGCCGACCGAAGGGCGGCCGTGACCGAACTGGCCGCGGACACCACCGCGGTCCTCACCGGCCAAGACTCGCTGGTGTTGGCGTCCATGAGCTCTCCGGTCGAGAGGGAACTGGTGACGGCCTGGATGGCGCAACAACGCGCCGACAAGCCGGCGGCCAGGTTCGACGTCTTGGAACTGCCACCGCCCAACGCGGCGCCCGAGGCGCTGAGCCCGCTGATCGGGCAGCTCCAGGCCGGTGACGACGCGGCCGGCGACCGCTGGATCGTGCCGGTGCGGGTGTTCTGGCTGCCGCCACCGGACCGCGGCCGGATCGCCAAGCTCGCCGGCCTGCTGCCGGGCCGGGACCCCTACGCCCCCAACGAACGTCAGCAACTGAAGATCATGCGCACCGGTCCGCAGCGGGCGCGGGTCGTGGCCGGGGAACCGGCGAAGGTCTCCGAACTGCGCCAGCAGTGGCGCGACATCACCGTCGGCGAGAACGAGAGCGACTTCGCCCGATTCGTCATCCGTCGCGCGCTGTTGGCGTTGGAGCGTGTCGAGTACCGAATCCTGGGGCCGCAGTACAAGTCGCCGCGCCTGGTGAAGCCGGAGATCTTGGAGTCCAGCCGGTTTCGTGCCGGGCTGAAGAAAATCCCCGGCGCGACCGTCGAACAAGCCGGCGAGATGCTCGATGAGCTCTCCACCGGTTGGAGCCGGGTGTCGGTCGACCTGGTCGGCGTCCTGGGGAGGGCGCTCAGCCGCGGATTCGACCCCGAGATCGACTACGACGGCTACCAGGTCGCGGCAATGCGCGCCGCCCTGGAAACCCACCCCGCGGTGCTGCTGTTCTCGCACCGCTCCTACATCGACGGCGCGGTGGTGCCGGTGGCGATGCAGGAGAACCGGCTCCCGCCCGTGCACGTGTTCGCCGGCATCAACTTGGCGTTCGGCGCGATGGGGCCGCTGCTGCGCCGGTCGGGCGTCATCTTCATCCGGCGCAACATCGGCGAAAACCCACTCTACAAATACGTTTTGCGCGAGTACGTGGGTTACATAGTCGAGAAGCGGTTCAACCTGAGCTGGTCCATCGAGGGCACGCGTTCCCGCACCGGCAAGATGCTGCCCCCCAAACTCGGGTTGTTGGCCTACGTGGCCGACGCCTATCTCGACGGTCGCAGCGAAGACATCCTGTTGCAACCGGTGTCCATCAGCTTCGACCAGCTGCACGAGACCGCCGAATACGCCGCCTACGCCCGCGGCGGGGAGAAGACGCCCGAAGGGGTCGGCTGGCTGTACAACTTCATCAGAGCGCAGGGCGAACGCAACTACGGCAAGATCTACGTCCGCTTCCCCGAAGCAGTTTCGATGCGCCAGTACCTGGGCCCGACGCACGGCCCTATGGCGCAGGACCAGGACGCCAAACGGCTTGCGCTGCAGAAGATGTCGTTCGAGGTCGCCTGGCGGATACTGCAGGCGACCCCGGTGACGGCGACGGGCCTGGTGTGCGCGCTACTGCTGACCACCCGCGGCGCGGCGTTGACGCTGGGTCAGCTGCACCACACCCTGCAGGACTCGCTGGATTACCTTGAACGCAAACACAACCCGATGTCGACGAGCGCGTTGCGGCTGCGCTCGCGCGAGGGCGTGCGGGCGGCGGTCGACGCATTGTCCAACGGGCACCCCATCACCAGGGTCGACGGTGGCCGGGAACCAGTGTGGCGCATCGCCCCCGACGAGCAGCACGCGGCCGCGTTCTACCGCAACTCGCTGATCCATGCCTTCCTGGAAACCTCGATAGTCGAACTCGCCCTGGCCCACGCCCGGCACGTCGAGGGCGACCGCATGCAGGCGTTCTGGGATCAGGCGATGCGCCTGCGCGACCTGCTCAAGTTCGACTTCTACTTCGCGGATTCGGCGGCGTTTCGCGACAACATCGCCGAAGAGATGGCCTGGCATGACAACTGGGAGGCCCACGTCAGCGCCGGCGGCGAGGAGATCGACGAGATGCTGTTCGCCAAGCGTCCGTTGATGGCGGACGCGATGTTGCGGGTGTTCTTCGAGGCCTACGAGATCGTCGCCGACGTGCTGCGCGACGCGCCGGCCGACGTCGCGCAGAAGGAATTGACCGAGTCGGCGCTCGGCGTCGGCCGGCAATACGTGGCGCAAACCCGGGTCCGCAGCAGCGAATCGGTGTCGACGTTGTTGTTCGCCACCGCGTATCAGGTCGTCGTCGATCAGGAGCTGATCGCGCCCGCCGCCGACCTCGCCGAACGGCGGACCGCGTTTCGGGCGGAGCTGCGGGACATCCTGCGGGACTCCGATTACGTCGGGCGGATCTCGCGCGACCAGTTCGTCGCCCGCGAGGCCAGGGCGCGCCAGGAGCGCCTGGCTCGATAGCCGCGGGTTCGCGCCCATACCCTGGCTGCATGACGGTCGATCGGTCGCTGAGCACCCCGCGCGCGCTGGCGTGGCCGCTGCTGATCGGCGTGGCGGTGTTGGCGGGCTGCACGGCGGCCGGGATCGGCGCGCTGTCGCTGGCCGACTCGCTGAGCGCCACGGGGTTGCCGAACCCGGGCCCGGCAACCACGCTGGGGCTGCCGTTCGTCCGGGCGGCGGGGGAGATCGCCGCGGTGCTGGCCGTCGGGGCTTTCCTGTTCGCGGCGTTTCTGGTGCCTCCGCAGCGCAGCGGCGTCCTGGACGCCGACGGGTACCGGGCGCTTCGCCTGGGAACGGTCGCGTCCGGGGTGTGGGCGGTGTGTGCCGCGCTGCTGGTGCCGCTGACCGTTTCGGACGTGTCGGGCCGACCGTTGGGCGCGCTGTTGAACCCGGTGCGCATCTGGTCGGTGGCGGGCCTGGTCACCACCGCGTCGGCCTGGCGGTGGACCGCGGCGCTGGCCGCGCTGGTGATGCTGGCCAGCCTGCCGGTGCTGCGCTGGTCGTGGACGCCGCTGCTGTTCGCCGGCTCGGTGCTGACGCTCATCCCGCTGGGGCTGACCGGCCACTCGTCGGCCGGCGGGTCGCACGACCTGGCCACCAACAGCCTGCTGATCCACCTGGTGGCCGCCGGCCTGTGGGCCGGCGGCCTGCTGGTGTTGGCGGCCTATGGCTTGCGGGGCGGCGGGCACCTCGCCCTGGCGGCGCGGCGGTTCTCCGCGGTCGCGCTGTGGTGCTGGGTCGCGATGGCGCTGAGCGGCGTGATGAATGCCGTGGTGCGCGTGCCGCTCGGTGACCTGTTGACCACCGATTACGGGCGCCTGGTGGTCGCGAAGTTCCTCGCGCTGTGCGTGCTGGGCGTGCTGGGCTGGCGTCAGCGGCGCTCCTCGGTCGGCCGGTTGCAGGCCGAACCGGATGGCGCGCGCCGCGTCCTGCTTCGGCTCGCGCTCACCGAGGCCGCCGTCTTCGGCCTCACCTTCGGCGTCGCCGTCGGGCTGGGCCGCACCCCGCCGCCGCCACCGCCGGCCCGGCTGCCCTCGATACCCGAAGCCGAGATCGGCTACGACTTCAACGGCCCGCCCACGCCGGCGCGCATCCTGTTCGACTGGCGCTTCGATCTGATCTTCGGCACCGCCGCGATCGTGCTCGCCGGCCTCTACGTGGCCGCCGTGCTGCGCCTGCGCCGCCGCGGCGACGCGTGGCCGCCCGGCCGGACCACGGCCTGGCTGCTCGGCTGCCTGGCCTTGCTGTTCGTCACCTCCTCGGGCATCGGTCGCTACATGCCGGCGATGTTCAGCGTCCACATGGTCGCCCACATGGGCCTGTCGATGCTGGTCCCGATCCTGCTGGTGCTGGGCGCGCCGGTGAGCCTGGCCCTGCGGGCGCTGCCCGCCGCCGGCCGTGACGACCCGCCCGGCATGCGGGAATGGCTGCTGGCCGCGCTGCACAGCCGGCTGTCGCGGTTCCTCACCAACCCCGTCGTCGCGACCGTGCTCTTCGTCGCCGGGTTCTACGGGCTGTACCTGTCGACCCTGTTCGACACCGCCGTCGGCAGCCACTCGGGGCACCTGGCGATGAACGTGCACTTTTTGCTCAGCGGCTACCTGTTCTATTGGATCGTCATCGGCGTCGACCCCACGCCGCGGCCGATCCCGCCGCTGGCCAAGGTGGGCGTGGTGTTCGCGTCGTTGCCGCTGCACGCGTTCTTCGGGGTGGTGCTGATGGGCACCCGCAGGGTGCTCGGCGCCGACTACTACCGGTCACTCGGTCTGAGCTGGCACACCGACCTGCTGGGCGACCAGCGGCTGGGCGGCGGCATCGCCTGGGCAGCCGGGGAACTGCCCCTGGTGATCGTGATGCTGGCGCTGCTGGTGCAGTGGGCGCGCAGCGACGACCGCACCGCCCGGCGGCTGGACCGCGCCGCCGAGCGCGACGATGACGCCGAGCTGGTCGCCTACAACGCGATGCTGGCCGAGTTGGCGCGGCGCGACGCGCCGGGACATGCAAAGCCCCAGTGACAAGGTGCTGCGGTGCGGGCCTCGAGCGGCTGTTGGTCCGTGCGCGGTTCTCGGCTTCGGCGACGGACTAGTTGTTGGACGGTGGTGGTTTGGGCTGGTAGGGGTCATACCACCACCAGTCGGCGCGTTCGCCGATCGGTCCCGGGCACGGTGGAACGGCGGGCGGCGGTCCGGTGGGTTGGCGCGCCAGCGATCCCGGACTCAGTGTGCGCCCGGCGGCGTCGGTGACGGTCAGATCGTGTGCGGGTCCGACAATGGTGATGCCCCCGGAGTGGTGCAGCCGGTGATGATAGGGACAGACCAGCACGAGGTTGGTCAGCTCGGTGGGGCCGCCGTCTTCCCAGTGCCAGATGTGGTGAGCGTGCAGACCCCGGGTCGCGCCGCAGCCGGGCACAGCGCACGTGCGGTCGCGGTGCTCCAGCGCGCGGCGTAGCCGTCGGCTTATCTGGCGCGTGGTTCGGCCCGCGCCGATGAGCTGGCCGTCTCGGTGGAACCACACCTCACAGGTGGCATCACAGGTCAGGTAGCGGCGTTCGGCGTCGGACAGCAGCGGACCCAGATGCAGTGCCGCGGCGTGCTTCTCTGTGTCGACGTGCACCACCACGGTGGTGTGTTGCCCGTGCGGCCGCCGGGCCGCCTCGGCATCCCAGCCGGCCTCTACCAGCCGCACAAACGCCTCGGCGGTGCCCGGCAGCGGCGGCGCGCTTTCGGACGCTCCGTCGGTGCGGTCTTGTTTCCATTCGGCGATCAGCGCGTCCCGGTGTGACGCCAACGCGGTGTCGAACTTCGCGGCGTCCGGAGGCGGGAGGGTGATCCGGTAGCAGCTGCCCCGCTCGGTGGACGTCTTCGTGAACGAGCGCTCTGGCTCGGGCCGGGGACCGGGGTCAGGGCGCGGTTCGAGGCTGATCGCGGTTCGCAGTTGGTGCACCGTGGCCACCCGCGCCAGTTCCGCATAGTGCGCGTCGGAGCCCTCGCCGGCGCGTGCGGCGATGACGCCGACCTGATCCAGCGACAGCCGCCCCTCGCGCAACCCCTGCGTGCAGCGGGGGAACTCCTCGGCCCGGTGCGCGACGGTGGCGATGGTGTGCGCGGCGGCCGGGGACAACCCCAGCTTCCAGGCCACCAACGCCGCAACGGAGCGCGCGCCGGTCATGCCGCACAGCTCATCACGATCGATCTCGGCGACCAGGTCCACGATGCGCCCATCGATCGCGTTGCGCTGACCGGCCAACTCCGCCAGCTCCTCGAACACCTCGTCCAAACGCTCGGTGGGACTCACTGCCACAGCGCCGGCAGTTGCGGTCGAAGACATGGGCCCACGATCGCAACGGGGTACGACAAGTTCCGGCTGCTGCGGGTGGTCCGCGGACGTGCGATCGGACTGATCCACAGTCCCGCCTTTGTCCACAGGGCCGCCCGTCGAGAGCCGGTTCAGGCCCCGTTCATGCGCGGTCCGTCGGTTGCGGCGAGGTCAATGGTCACCACACCAGAGAAATAGCAACCGAGAAGGGATCAGCCAATGTTTGAAACACCGCTTACGGTCGTCGGACACATCGTCACCAACCCCGAACGCCGACAGGTGGGCACGCAGGAGGTGATCAAGTTCCGCGTCGCCAGCAATTCCCGCCGGCGCACGGCCGACGGCGGCTGGGAGCCGGGTAACTCCCTGTTCATCAACGTCAACTGCTGGGGCAAGTTGGTCACCGGCGTCGGCGCCGCCTTGGGCAAGGGGGCGCCGGTGATCGTGGTGGGCCACGTGTACACCAGCGAGTACGAGGACCGCGACGGCAACCGCCGCTCGTCTTTGGAGATGCGGGCCACTTCCGTCGGGCCGGATGTGTCCCGCGCGATCGTGCGCATCGAGCGGCCGGGCTACACGGGTCCGGCCCCCGCCGACCCCGCCACGCCGGCCGCGGAGGCCGCCGGCACCGCCGGTGCGGACGCCGACGGCGAGGGCGGCGCCGCGTCCGCCGACACCGGACCGTTGCCGATGTCGGCTTAGCTGCGGAATCCGGCCCCCCGGGCGATGCCTAGGATGGTCGCGAGAACTCTCTCAAAGACCAGAAAGGCATGACCGCGGCATGGCTGAGTTCATCTACACGATGAAAAAGGTCCGCAAGGCGCACGGCGACAAGGTGATCCTGGACGACGTCACGTTGAGCTTCTACCCGGGCGCCAAGATCGGTGTCGTCGGCCCCAACGGCGCCGGCAAGTCGAGCGTCTTGCGGATCATGGCCGGGCTGGACAAGCCGAACAACGGCGAAGCCTTCCTCGCCACGGACGCCAGCGTCGGCATCCTGCAGCAGGAGCCGCCGCTGAACGAAGAGAAGACGGTGCGGGGCAACGTCGAGGAGGGGCTCGGCGACATCAAGGTCAAGCTGGACCGCTTCAACGAGGTCGCCGAGTTGATGGCCACCGACTACTCCGACGAGTTGATGGAGGAAATGGGTCGGCTGCAGGAGGAGCTCGACCACGCCGACGCGTGGGACCTCGACTCGCAGCTCGAACAGGCCATGGACGCCCTGCGCTGCCCCCCGCCGGACGAGCCGGTGACGAACCTGTCCGGCGGCGAGCGGCGCCGGGTGGCGCTGTGCAAGCTGCTGCTGGCCAAGCCCGACCTGTTGTTGCTCGACGAGCCGACCAACCACCTGGACGCCGAAAGCGTGCAGTGGCTCGAACAACACCTGGCCGCCTACCCGGGCGCGGTGTTGGCGGTGACCCACGACCGGTACTTCCTGGACAACGTCGCCCAGTGGATCCTCGAGCTCGACCGCGGCCGCGCCTACCCCTACGAGGGCAACTACTCGACCTACCTGGAAAAGAAGGCCGAGCGGCTGTCGGTGCAGGGCCGCAAGGACGCCAAGCTGCAGAAGCGGCTGACCGAGGAGCTGGCCTGGGTGCGGCAGGGGGCCAAGGCGCGCCAGGCGAAGAACAAGGCCCGCCTGCAGCGCTACGAGGAGATGGCCGCCGAGGCGGAGAAGACGCGCAAGCTCGACTTCGAGGAGATCCAGATCCCGGTCGGGCCGCGGCTGGGCAACGTGGTGGTCGAGGTCTCGCATCTCGACAAGGGCTACGACGGGCGCACCCTGATCAAGGACCTGTCCTTCACCCTGCCCCGCAACGGCATCGTGGGCGTCATCGGCCCCAACGGCGTCGGCAAAACCACCCTGTTCAAGACCATCGTCGGGCTCGAGCAGCCGGACAGCGGGACCGTCAAGGTCGGCGAGACCGTCAAGCTCAGCTACGTGGACCAGTCCCGCGCCGGCATCGACCCCAAGAAGACCGTGTGGGAGGTCGTCTCGGACGGCCTCGACTACATCGAGGTCGGCCAGAACGAGATCCCGTCACGCGCCTACGTCTCGGCCTTCGGGTTCAAGGGGCCCGACCAGCAGAAGCCGGCCGGCGTGCTGTCCGGCGGCGAGCGCAACCGGCTGAACCTGGCGCTCACGCTGAAAGAGGGCGGGAACCTGATCCTGCTCGACGAGCCGACCAACGACCTGGACGTCGAGACGCTGGGTTCGCTGGAGAATGCCTTGGAGAAATTCCCCGGCTGCGCGGTGGTGATCTCCCACGATCGCTGGTTCCTGGACCGCACCTGCACCCACATCCTGGCCTGGGAGGGCGACGAGGACAACGAGGCCAAGTGGTTCTGGTTCGAGGGCAACTTCGGCGCATACGAGGAGAACAAGGTCGAACGGCTCGGCGTCGACGCGGCGCGACCGCACAGAGTGACCCACCGGAAGCTCACGCGCGACTAGTGTCAGCTGCGCTGCCCCTCGACGGCGATGCGGCGGCACGGCGGCACAGGAGCGGGCGGTTGAGCACAGTGGCAATGGTCGCGAGTTGGGAGCCATCGGCATGACGATCGATCCCGGAGCCAAGCAGGCCCTCCAGCCGTGGACCACGTTCACCCAGCAGCAGGACATCCCGGACTGGATCGCGAAGGCCTACATCGAGAGCTATCGCGGTCCGCACGGCGACCAGCCGGGAGTCGCCGAATCCGGTCCGATCGACCTGACCGTTCCGGCCGCCATCGTGACTCCCGCCATGCTGGGCGCCCACTATCGGCTCGGGCAGCACCGTCCCGCCGGTGAAAGCCGCGTCGCGGTCTACCCCCCGGACGACCCGACCGGAATCGGGCCCGCGATGCAAGTCGTCACCGACCACGGCGGCATGCTGCTGGACTCCGTCACGGTGCTGCTGCACCGGCTCGGTGTGCCCTACACGGCCATCATGACGCCCGTGTTCGAGGTGCACCGCAACCCGAGCGGCGACCTGGTCACCGTCGAACCGAAGCCGCCCGGGGCGCCGCAGTACCTGGGGGAGGCGTGGATACACGTGCAGCTGCTGCCGTCCGTCGACGGCAAGGGTCTCGCCGAGGTCCAACGGCTGCTGCCCAAGGTCCTCTCGGACGTGCAGCAGGTCGCCAGCGACGCGGGCGCGTTGATCGCCACCCTGAGCGGGCTGGCCGCCGACGTCGAAACCAACGAGCACGGCCACTTCTCGGCCCCCGACCGTGACGACGTCGCGGCGCTGCTGCGCTGGCTGGGTAACGGGAATTTCCTGCTGCTGGGCTACCAGCGCTGCCGCGTGCACGAGGGTCTGGTCTCCGGTGACGGGTCACCCGGCCTGGGTGTCCTGCGCACCCGTACCGGTTCCCGCCCCCGGCTGACCGACGACGACAAGATGCTGGTGCTGGCGCCTGTCTCTTATACACA
>NZ_LATC01000108.1:0-15286 GCF_001414075.1 Mycobacterium sp. UM_11
CGCCTACCTGGACCAGCCCGCCCTGCTGGCCGCGGCCAAGAGCTCGGGTGCGGAACTGATCCACCCCGGGTACGGCTTCCTCAGCGAGAACGCCGAATTCGCTCGTGCCTGTGTCGGCGCGGGGTACGCGTTCGTCGGGCCCGGCGCCGACGCGCTCGAACTGCTGGGCAACAAGTCCGCCGCCCGCGCCGCCGCCGTCGCCGCCGGGGTGCCGGTGTTGGCCGCGACCGACGGGCCGAGCAGCGTCGCGGACATCGAGGCGTTCTTCGCGGCCCGGGGCGGGGCCATCATGATCAAGGCGCTCGCCGGCGGGGGCGGCCGGGGGATGCGCGCGGTGCGCCGCGCCGACCAGATCGCCGGTGCGTGCCGACAGTGTGCCGCGGAGGCGCAACTGGGCTTCGGCGATCCCGCGCTGTTCGCCGAGGCGCTGCTCGACGGCGCGCGACACATCGAGGTTCAGGTCGTCGCCGCGCCGGCGGGGCACCAAACGCGCGCGCTCGCGCTCGGCGACCGCGACTGCAGCATCCAGCGGCGCTATCAGAAGCTCGTCGAAATCGCCCCCGCCCAAGGGCTTTCCGACAGGCTGCGGCACGATTTGCACCAGGCCGCGGCCAGGTTGTGCGCGCGCGTCGCGCTGCGTGGGCTGGCCACGGTCGAATTCCTGGTCGCCGGTGAGGAATTCGTGTTCCTCGAAGTGAACCCAAGAATCCAGGTGGAGCACACCATCACCGAGGAGACGACCGGCTTCGACCTGGTGGCCCTCCAGCTGGCCATCGCGGGCGGCGCCTCCTATTACCAGCTGGGCCTGCCGGCCGGAATCGCCTCCGACGGTAACGAAGTCATCGGCGAGCCCGCCGCGCATCGCGGCATCGCGATCCAGGCCCGGGTCAACGCGGAGACGTTCGCGCCCGACCTGTCCGTCGTGCCCGCGGCCGGCACGCTTACCGTGTTCGCGCCGCCGAGCGGGCCCGGGATCCGCGTCGACACCTACGGCCGGGCCGGCCTGGTCGTCAACGCGCAATACGACTCGCTGCTGGCCAAGGTCGTCGCGCACGTGCACGGGTCGTCGGCCCCGGCGGCGCTGCGGAAGGCCCGCACCGCCCTCGCGGAGTTCGGCATCGAGGGCGTCCGCACCAACGTCGACTTCCTGCGTGAGCTGCTGGGTGATCCCGCGCTGGAATCCGGTTGGGTGACCACCGCTTTCCTCGACGACAAGCTGCCGGAGCTGGCGGCGGCGGCGTCGACACACCAGCACGAGGTCCGCGCCGCGCCGGTCGAGCTGTATCCCGGCGAGGACGCACTGCGTGCCCAGCTGGCCGGCACCGTCGTCGAGGTGGTGCCCGAGGGCGCCGACTTCGGCGCGGGCGCCCAGCTCGTCGTCCTCGAGGCGATGAAGATGCAGCATGTGCTCGCCGCGCCGGACGCGCTGCGGACCGTGCGCGTCCTGGTGTCGCCCGGGCAGGTGGTCGGCACCGGCGACCCGCTGCTGGTCTTCACCCGCACCGACGCCGCCGCTGGGGGCGAGTTGGCAACGGCGGCAACGGATCTCGACCGGACGCGCGCGGACCTCGAGGAGGTGCGCCGGCGGCACCTGTTCACCCTCGATGAGGGCCGGGAGGCCGCGGTGGCCAAGCGGCACCGGCAGGGTCGCCGCACGGCGCGGGAGAACATCGCCGATCTCGTCGATCCCGGCAGCTTCGTCGAATACGGCGCACTGGCCATCGCGGCGCAACGCAGCCGGCGCTCGGAGGAGGACCTGATCGCCAACACCCCGGCCGACGGCCTGGTCGCCGGCCTGGCCACGATCGGCGCCGACCGCTTCGGGCGGGCCGCGGCCGAGGCCGTCGTCGTGTCCTATGACTACACCGTGCTGGCCGGCACGCAAGGCATGCGCAACCACGCCAAGACCGACCGGGCATTCGACCTGGCCACCCGGAAAGGGCTGCCCGTGGTGCTGTTCGCCGAGGGCGGCGGTGGCCGGCCGGGCGACACCGACGTCGGCGGCGTTGCCGGGCTGGACGTGCCGACGTTCCGGATGCTGGCCGCGCTGAGCGGGCGGGTGCCGTTGATATCGATCGTCTCCGGCCGGTGCTTCGCCGGGAACGCCGCGCTGGCCGGGGTGTGCGACGTGATCATCGCGACCCCGGACGCCAACATCGGGATGGGTGGGCCCGCGATGATCGAGGGCGGCGGGCTCGGCGTGTACCCGCCGGAGGCCATCGGTCCGATCGGCGTGCAGCGACGCAACGGCGTGGTCGGCCTCGTCGCGCGCGACGAGGCGCACGCGGTATCGCTGGCCAAGCAGTATCTGTCGTATTTCCAGGGCGGCGTGGACGATTGGGCCGCGCCGGATCCGCGGCTGGCCCGGCATGTGGTGCCGGAGAACCGATTACGCGCCTACGACGTGCATCGGGCGATCGAGGCGATCGTCGACACCGGCTCGGTGCTTCAGTTGCGACCCGACTACGGCGTCGGCATCGTCACCGCCCTCGTCCGCGTCGAAGGGGCGGCGTACGGGCTGATCGCGAACAGCACCCACCACCTGGGCGGCGCCATCGACGCCGAGGCGGCCGACAAGGCCGGCGACTTCCTGGCCCTCTGCGAATCGTTTGGGCTGCCGGTCATTTCGCTGTGCGACACCCCGGGCTTCATGGTGGGCCCCGATGCGGAGGTCCAGGCGGCGGTCCGGCGGTTCGGGCGGATGTTCGTGCTGGGCGCGCGGTTGACCGTGCCGCTCGGAATGATCATCCTGCGGAAGGGATACGGGCTGGGCGCGATGGCGATGGCCGGCGGTTCCTTCCGCGCCCCGCAATTCACCGTCGCGTGGCCGACCGGCGAGATCGGCGGGATGGGGCTCGAGGGCGCGGTGCGCCTCGGGTTCAGCAAGGAGCTGGCCGCGGAGGGCGACCCCGTCAAACGCCAGGAACTGTTCGACAAGCTGGTGGCCGCGGCCTACCAGCACGGCAAGGCGCTGCGGGCCGCCACCACATTCGAACTCGACGACGTCATCGACCCCGCGGAATCCCGGGCCTGGATCACCAGGCTCCGGGAGGCCCGGAGCTGATCAGGCGTGGCCGGAACCGCAGCCGACGCCGGGCAGGCAACCCTGTCCGCCCGGAATGCCGCCGGGTCCCGCGTTTTGGCCGCCGGAGCCGCAGCCGACGCCCGGCACGCAGCCCTGACCGCCGGGACCGCCGCCGGGCCCGTTGAACTGGCCACCGGAGCCGCAGTTGCCGTTCGCGTCGCAACCGCCGCCGCCCGGGTCGTCCTTGAAGACGACGTGCGTGGGCGCCGCGGACGGCGCAGCCGCGACGACGTGGGAATCGGTCATGGCGATCGGCGCCACGGCGATCGCAGCGGCCGCCGCCCCGCCCACCATCAGTCTTTTCATGGGGGTTAATTTCACTGACATGCGCGTCGCATACCACGCACACACCCGCATAAACATCGGCAAACGCACCGCAACGGAAGGCGCACCACGATGACATCACTGGATCTGAGCGGCCGAACCGCGATCATCACCGGCGCCTCCCGCGGCATCGGGCTCGCGATCGCCCAGCAGCTCGCGGCCGCGGGGGCGAACGTGGTGCTCACCGCCCGCAAGCAGGAGGCCGCCGACGAGGCCGCCGCGCAGGTGGACGGCAACGCCCTGGGCGTCGGGGCGCACGCGGTCGACGAGGACGCCGCCCGGCGCTGCGTGGACCTCACGCTCGAACGTTTCGGCAGCGCGGACATCCTGATCAACAACGCCGGCACCAACCCGGCCTACGGCCCGCTGATCGACCAGGACCACGCCCGCTTCACCAAGATCTTCGACGTCAACCTCTGGGCGCCGCTGCTGTGGACCTCGCTCGTCGTCAAGTCGTGGATGGGCGAGCACGGCGGCGCGATCGTCAACACCGCCTCCATCGGCGGCCTGCACCAGTCGCCGGCCATGGGCATGTACAACGCCACCAAGGCCGCGCTGATCCACGCCACCAAGCAGCTGGCGCTGGAGCTCTCGCCCCGCGTCCGCGTCAACGCGATCGCCCCCGGCGTGGTGCGCACCCGGCTGGCCGAGGCGCTGTGGAAGGACCACGAGGACCCGCTCGCGTCCTCGATCGCGCTCGGGCGCATCGGCGAACCCGCCGACGTCGCCGCGGCCGTGGCCTTCTTGGTTTCCGACGCCGCGAGCTGGATCACCGGTGAAACGATGGTCATCGACGGTGGCCTGCTGCTGGGCGCGGCGCAGGGCTTCCAAACGCGGCCGCAGGGCTAGCCATGAGCACCGAAGAGTGGTCGGTCGACCTCCAGGGGCGGGTGCAGGCGCTGCTGGACGAGCACGACCCGGCGGCCACCGACGCTCGCGAATTCCTTGGGGCGCAATACGATGCGGGGCTGGCCTGGGTGCATCTGCCGCGCGGTTTCGGCGGCCTTGATCTGCCGCGCAAGGCTCAGGAACTCGTCGACGCCCAGCTGTCCGCGGCGGGCGCGCCGGTGGGTGGCACCCCCAAGAACTTCATCGGCATGGGGATGGCGGCGCCCACCATCGCCGCGTTCGGCACCGACGAACAGAAGCGAAAGTTTCTGCGCCCCTTGTTCACTGGCGAGCAGGTGTACTGCCAGTTGTTCAGCGAACCCGGCGCGGGATCGGACCTGGCGGGGTTGGCAACCCGGGCGGTCCGCGACGGTGACGACTGGATTGTCAACGGGCAGAAGGTGTGGACGTCGATGGCGCAGCACGCGCAGATGGCCATCCTGGTCGCCCGCACCGACCCGACGGTGCCCAAACACTTTGGCCTGACGTACTTCCTGTGCGACATGACCCAGCCCGGCGTCGAGGTGCGTCCGCTGCGCCAGATCACCGGCGAGGCCGAATTCAACGAGGTGTTCCTCACCGAGGTCCGGGTGCCCGACGCGAACCGGCTCGGCCCGGTCGGCGGCGGCTGGCGGGTCGCGACCACCACGCTCAACAACGAGCGCGTCGCCATCGGCACCCGCGCCGGAACTCCGCGTGAGGGCGGCATGATCGGGAAGGTCACCAAGGCGTGGCGGGACAACCCCGCGCTGCGCGACCCCGCGCTGCACGACGAGCTGATGAAACTGTGGGTCGACGCGGAGGTGCTCCGGCTGGCCGGCGAACGGTTGCGGCAACAGGCCCAGGCCGGTCAGCCCGGGCCGGAAGGCGCGGGCATGAAGATCGCCTTCGCCAAGCTGGCGCAAGCCATTTCGGGTTTCGAGATCGAGCTGCACGGCGAGGCGGGTCTGCGGTACGACGACTGGACCATGCGCAGGACCGAGACCGTCGACCTGATCGGGCGCGAGCCCGGTTACCGCTACTTACGCGCGCGCGGCAATTCGATCGAGGGCGGCACCTCGGAAATCCTGCGCAACACCATCTCCGAACGCATCCTCGGCCTGCCCGGCGAGCACCGCGTCGACAAGGATGTCGCCTGGAAGGACCTGGATCGATGAGCGACCTGCTGTACTCCGATACCGAGGAGGCTTTGCGCGACAGCGTTCGGCACCTGTTCGCCGACCGTTGCCCGCCGGAAGCGGTGGCCCGCGCCTACGACGCCGAGCCACCAGACTTCTCGAACGTCTGGCGCACCCTGGCCGTCGAGCTGGGGGTGGCCGGCCTGCTGGTCCCGGAGTCGCTCGGCGGCGCGGGCGCCGGCGCTCGGGAGGTCGCGGTCGTCATGGAGGAGATCGGCCGGGCCGTCGCGCCGGTGCCGTACTTGTCCAGCGCGGTGCTGGCCACGGTCGCGCTGTTGGCCGCCGGCGACACCGAAACCGTCTCCGCGCTGGCGCGAGGTGAGCTGACCGCCGCCTTGGCGGTGCCGTTGTCGACCGGGCCCGGCGATCCGGTGCCCTCGGTGAGCGGCGGCTCCGACGGGCTGAGCGGGTCGGTCACCAGCGTCGCCGGCGCCGCGGGGGCCGACGTGCTGGTGGTGCCGGTCGCCGGCCCGGACGGGCTGGAGCTGCATACCGTCTCCCGGGCCGCCGCGGGTGTCCAGGTGTCGCCGCTGCTGGCCTTGGACATGACGAGACCCCTTGCGGACGTGAGCTTTTCGGCGGCCGACTCGTCGCGCGTCGGGCCGGCGGACGGCCCGATCGCCGAGGCCCTGCGCACCGGGGCGGCGCTGCTGGCGTCCGAGCAACTCGGAGTCGCCCAGTGGTGTTTCGCGACGACCCTGGATTATGCCAAGCAGCGCAAGCAGTTCGGCCGCGCGATCGGCTCGTACCAGGCGATCAAGCACCGGCTGGCCGATCTGTGGTTCGAGGTCAGCGCCGCGACCGCGGCGGCCCGCCACGCCGCCGACACGTGCGCCCGGGACGACGACGACGCGCCCGTCGCGGCGGCCCTCGCCCAGGCATATTGCAGCGGCGTCGCCGTGCACGCGGCCGAGGAGTGCGTCCAGCTACACGGTGGCATCGGCATGACGTGGGAGTATCCCGCCCACCTATACCTCAAGCGGGCCAAGAGCGACCAGTTGGCCTTCGGCACCGCATACCGTCACCGGGCCCGCCTGGCCGCGTTGGTGGGCCTGCCCCCCAGTTAGTTGCGCTCGCACTGATTTTTAGCGCGGAGCGGACGCCGGATGGGAAACTCTCTGTCGCGCAGCGACATTCGTCGGCGTGCGGGCGTGTCGCCCCGACGTGCCCGTCACCGCACTCGCATTTCATGAGAATGTGTCGGTCCGCTCACGAATCCCGGAGGTGACGAGCATCGGAATGCGCGTGCTGCTGTCCACCCACGACTCGCGCGGGGCGGTCGAACCGCTCGCAGCGGTCGGGGTTCAGTTGCGGGCGCTCGGCGCCGAGGTTCGGGTGTGCGCACCGCCGGACCGGGAATTCGCGGACTTGCTCGCCGATATCGGCCTGCCGCTGGTGCCATTCGGCGATTCGTGGCGCGCGATGGCGGCAAGCCTCACGCCCTCGGAGGACCAGTTGCGCCGGCACCTGGACGGGCTCGTCGCCGCGCAGTTCGACACCGTGGCCGCCGCGGCCGACGGATGCGACCTGCTGGTGGCGACCGGATTCCCGCCGGTCGCGGCGGGTGCGCGGTCGGTGGCCGAGCGGTTGGGCATCCCCTACGTGTACGTGAGCTACCAACCCACGATCCTGCCGTCGCCCCACCACCTGCCCCCCACCTATGCCGGCCAGCTGCCGGAGGGCCTGATCGACAACCGGGTGCTGTGGCGGACGGACGCGCAGCAGATGAACACGCTGTTCGGCGCGACACTCAACAGTCACCGCGCGAGGCTGGGCCTCCCGCCGCTGGACGACGTCCGCGACTATGCGCTCACCGAGCGTCCCTGGCTGGCGGTGGACCCGGTCCTGAGCCCGTGGCCGGAAAACAGCGGGCTTGACGTGATCCAGACCGGGGCGTGGCTGCTGGCCGACGAACGCCCCCTTCCGCCGGCGCTGTCGGCGTTCCTGGACGCCGGGCCGGCGCCGGTGTACGTGGGCTTCGGCAGCATGCCCATGCGTGCCGCCAAGGACCTTTCCCGGGCCGTCGTCGAGGCCGTGCGCGCGCACGGCCACCGCGCGATTCTTTACCGCGGCTGGTCCGGCCTGGCCCCGATAGACGACCGGGACGACTGCCTGGGTGTCGGCGAGCTGAACCATCGGGCGCTCTTCGCCCACGTCGCCGCCGTCGTGCACCACGGTGGCGCGGGCACCACGACCACGGCCGCGCGGGCCGGTGCGCCGCAGGTGTTGGTGCCCCAGGGCGCCGATCAGCCGTACTGGGCCGCCCGGGTGGCGGAGCTGGGCATCGGCAACGCGCATGACGGCCCGGCTCCGACGGCCGAGTCGCTGGCGGCCGCGCTCGAGCCGGTTTTGACGCCACAGGCCCGCGGTCGGGCGAGCGCGGTGGCCGCGAGGATCCGCCCCGACGGTGCGAGCGTCGCCGCGACGCTGATGCTGGAGGGGTTAGGCACCTAAGGCCGAACCGAACACCTCGGTCATGGCCTGCCAGTGCCGCTCGGCCGCGGCGGGGTCATAGGGCGTGTTGTCCGGCACCGCGAACCCGTGGGCGGCCGGATACCACTCGATGGTGTGCTGCACGCCGGCCGCGGTCAGCGCCTTGTCGAGCTGCTCGGCGTGGTCGCGGGTGAAGGACGCGTCGTCCTTGGCGCCGCCGACGTAGACGGTGGCGGTTATCCGGTCCGCGAGCAGATGCGGGCTGTCCGCAGTGTCGGTCACCAGGCCGCCGCCGTGGAACGACGCCGCGGCGGCGACACGCTCCGGGACCCGGCCGGCGACCACCAGGGACGCGCGGCCGCCCATGCAGTAGCCGCACACGCCGAAGCGCTCCCCGCACACCTCCGGGCGGGTCGCGAGGTAGTCGAAGAACGCGGCGGCGTCGCCGGCCATCTTGTCCGGCGTGATGCTGCCGATCATGCCGAACAGGCGCCGGCGTTCCCGCTCGTCGCCGAAGACGGTGGCCATGTCGAACGGGGCCCAATCGCCGCTGCGGTAGTAGACGTCGGGAAGTAGCACGGCGTAACCGAATCCGGCCAGCTTGGCGGCCATCTGGTCGAAGGTGTCGCGCACCCCGCCGGCGTCGCAGTACATGACTACGCCCGGCCAGGGACCGGTTCCCTCGGGGGTGAACAGGCCGACGGGACACGTGCCATCGGCGGTGGTGACGTTGTCGGTGATTTTCGGCATGGCCTCCGTTCTACTCCGGAGGGCTGGACCGATTTTTTGGCGTCGACCCGCCGCGCCCGGCTTCGCCGCGCTTGCGATCGCCGCTAAGCTGGCCGCGTGCCGGTTCCCACGCCCTACGAGGACCTGCTGCGCGTGGTGCTCGAGCGGGGCACGGCCAAATCCGACCGCACCGGCACCGGCACCCGCAGCCTGTTCGGCCAGCAGATCCGCTACGACCTGTCTGCCGGCTTTCCGCTGCTCACCACCAAGAAGGTGCATCTGAAGTCGGTGGTCTACGAGTTGCTGTGGTTCCTGCGCGGCGACTCCAACGTCGCCTGGCTGCACGAGCACGGCGTCACCATCTGGGACGAATGGGCAAGTCCCACGGGCGATCTCGGGCCGATCTACGGCGTGCAGTGGCGGTCGTGGCCCACGCCGACGGGCGAGCACATCGACCAGATCAGCGCGGCGCTGGACTTGCTGCGCACCGACCCGGACTCGCGGCGCATCATCGTGTCGGCGTGGAACGTCGGGGAGATCCCGCAGATGGCGCTGCCGCCGTGTCACGCGTTCTTCCAGTTCTACGTCGCCGACGGGCGGTTGAGCTGCCAGCTGTATCAGCGCAGCGCCGACCTGTTTCTCGGGGTGCCGTTCAACATCGCCAGCTACGCGCTGCTCACCCACATGATGGCCGCGCAGGCGGGGCTGTCGGTCGGCGAGTTCGTCTGGACGGGCGGCGATTGCCACATCTACGACAACCACGTCGAGCAGGTGCGGACCCAGCTTAGCCGCGAGCCGCGGCCGTACCCGGAACTGGTTCTGGCGCACAGGGATTCGATCTTCGACTACACGTACGACGACGTCGTCGTGAAGAACTACGACCCGCACCCGGCGATCAAAGCCCCCGTCGCGGTATGACCCGCGCCGACGACGACGCCAGCGAAGCTGGGGTCAAGGAGTGGCGAGTATGACGCAGCTGGGGTTGATCTGGGCTCAGTCGACATCCGGCATCATCGGCCGCGGCGGCGACATTCCCTGGCGGGTGCCCGAGGACCTGGCCCGCTTCAAAGAGCTGACCTTCGGGCACACGGTCGTGATGGGCCGGCGCACGTGGGAGTCGTTGCCGACCAAGGTCCGGCCGTTGCCGGGTCGCACCAATGTCGTACTCTCGCGCCGGGGGGACTTCGTCGCCGACGGGGCGCGGGTCGTCGGTTCGCTCGAAGCGGCCCTCGGCGGTTGCGAGGGCGAGCCGCAGACCTGGGTGATCGGCGGTGAGCAGGTGTATCTGCTCGCCCTGCCGCACGCCACCCGGTGCGAGGTGACCGAGGTCGAAGTCGACCTTCGACGCGACGACGACGACGCGTTGGCCCCGGTGCTCGACGACAGCTGGCTGGGCGAGACGGGGGAGTGGCAGGTCAGCCGCACGGGGCTGCGGTACCGGCTGCACAGCTACCGTCGGGCATGAGCCGTCGGTCTCCGCGCCCGTGACATACTCGGACGCGGGGGTCGGTCTCGACAAAGACATCAATTGCCAGGAGGGGGAATTGGCAGTGATAACCGAACCCACGAAATCGTTCACTCGCATGTTCAGGGGTTATGACCCGACCGCGGTCGACGCCCACATCGAGATGCTGACCACCAAGCAGCAGCTGTTGCTCTCCGACGTGGAGAGCCTGCGGACCCGGTTGAAGGAAGCCGGCGACCAGACGGCCGCGCTGCGCAAGGAGGTCGCCCTCCTCACCGACACCTCACCCTCACCCCACGCGGTGCAGCGGCGGATGGCGCAGATGCTGCGCCGCGCGGTCGACGAGGTTGCCGAGATGCAGGCCGAGGCGCGGAGCGAGGCGGACGCGCTGATCGCGGCGACCGAGGCCGAAGTCGAGGCCGCGCAGCGAAAGCACGAACAGGAGTTGGCGGAGATGGCCGAGCAACGAAAAGCCATGGAAACCGATTACGAGGAAACCAAGAAGCAGCTGGAGGCCGAATTGGCCGAGAAGCGTGCCGAAACCGAGGCGGCGATCGACAAGGCGTGGCGCGACGCCCAGCGGGAGGCCGATCACTACCGCGAGCAGGCCCGCCGCGCCGCCGACGAGGCGATTCAGCAACGGATCAGCGTCCTCGAGCAGTTGATGGGCGTCTACCGCGACCTCGAGGCGGTCCCGGCCGCTCTCGAGTCGGCCTATCAGGAGCAGAAGAACGCGCCGGAGCCTAGCGTCGTGGTGCCGCTGGACCGGAAGGTCAGCACGGGATAGGCGGTTCAGGCCGGGCTCGCCGCGTCGCGGCCGGACCCTGTCGCACCCGGGCGGTATTCTCGGCGCCGTGCCCAGCCGGACCCTGTCGGCCGACCAAGCCCGGCGCATCGCCGTTGCGGCCCAAGGCTTTAGCGAGCCGCGGCCCGCCGGTCCGGTCACCCGCGCCCACTTGAAGCGGCTGATATCGAGAATCCAAGTGCTGCAACTGGATTCGGTGTCCGTTGCGGTGCGCGCCCATTACGCCCCGGTGTTCAGCAGGCTCGGTCCCTACGACCGCGACGTGCTGGATCGCGCGGCCTGGGGGCCGCGGTCGTCGCGGCTGCTGGCCGAGTACTGGGCTCACGAGGCCGCGCTGGTGGCCGTCGACGACTGGCCGCTGCTGCGCTGGCGGATGCGCCAGTACACCCATGGCCGGTGGGGCACCCACATCGTCAAGGCCAATCCCCAGCTCGCCGAGGACATCGTCGCGGCCGTCACCGAGCTCGGGCCCAGCACGGCCGGGCAGATCGAAGCGCACCTCGCCTCGAAATACGCCGCGGAGCCACGCAGGAAGAAGGGCACGTGGTGGAACCGCAGCGACACCAAGTGGGTCGCCGAGGCGCTGTTCGCGGCCGGCGTGCTCACCACGGCCACCCGGGTGGGCTTCGCCCGCCACTACGACCTGGTGGAGCGGGTGCTGCCGGCGAGCGTGCTGGCGCGCGAGGTCGACGACGACGAGGCCGTCCGGGAGCTCACGCTGCGTGCGGCCGGCGCGCTCGGCGTGGCCACCGAGGCGGACATCCGCGACTACTTCCGGCTGTCGGCCCAGCAGGTCAAGCCGGCGGTCGCGGACCTGGTGGCCGCGGGGGATATCGAACGGGTCGAGGTGGACGGCTGGCCCGCGCCGGCCTACCTGCGCACCGGCCGGGCAGTGCCGCGTTCCGACCGGGGCACCGCGCTGTTGTGTCCCTTCGACCCGCTGATCTTCTTTCGGCCGCGGGTCGAGCGGTTGTTCGGGTTTCATTACCGCATCGAGATCTACACCCCGGCGGCCAAGCGCCAATACGGCTACTACGTGTGGCCGCTGCTGATGGACGGGCGGCTGGTCGCGCGCGTCGACCTCAAGGCCGACCGGGCCGCCGACACGCTGCGCGTGATGGGCGCATTCGGCGAGCCGGACATCCCGCGGCCGCGCGTGCTGCGGGCGCTGGCCGGTGAACTGCGGTCCATGGCCGCGTGGCTGGACCTGGGCGGGTTCAGCGTCGCCACCCGGGGCGACCTGGCCGCCGACCTGAGGGCGGTGAGCTGATGCGGGCGACGGACAAGGACCTCAAGGACACGCTGTGGAGGGCGGCCAACAAGCTGCGCGGCTCCCTGTCGGCCAGCCAATACAAGGACGCCATCCTCGGGCTGGTGTTCCTCAAGCACGCCTGCGCCGCGCAGTGGGAAGCGTTGGCGCACAACGCGGAACGCGCGGATATCGGCCGGCTCGTCGACGACGCGATGGAGGCGGCGGCGCTGCCCCGCCTGTACGACAGCCTCGACCAGCGCCGCCTCGGGGAGCTACTGCGCCTGCTCGACGCCGCGCCACTCGGCGAACGAGGACGCGCGCGGGACCTGATGGGCGAGGTGTACGAGTACTTCCTGGGCAACTTCGCGCGCGCGGAAGGGCGGCGGGGCGGCGAATTCTTCACCCCGCCCAGCGTGGTCCGGGTGATCGTCGAGCTGCTGGAACCCTCGGGCGGGCGGGTCTATGACCCGTGCTGCGGCTCGGGCGGGATGTTCGTGCAGACCGAGCGGTTCATCGCCGAACACGACGGCGATCCCGCGCGGGTCACGATTTTCGGACAGGAAAGCGTCGAGCAGACCTGGCGGATGGCGAAGATGAACCTCGCCGTGCACGGCATCGACGACACGGGCCTGGGCGCGCGCTGGGGCGACACGTTCGTCGAGGACCAACACGCCGGCGTGCAGATGGATTACGTGCTGGCCAATCCGCCCTTCAACATCAAGGATTGGGCGCGCGACGAGCGGGACCCGCGCTGGCGCTTCGGCGTCCCGCCCGCCGGCAACGCCAACTACGCGTGGCTTCAGCACATCCTGTCCAAGCTGGCCCCCGGCGGCAAGGCCGGTGTGGTGATGGCGAACGGTTCGATGTCGTCGAACACCCTGGGGGAGGGCGACATTCGCGCGCGAATCGTCGACGCCGACCTGGTGTCGTGCATGGTGGCGCTGCCCGCGCAGCTGTTTCGCTCCACGTCGATCCCGGTGTGTCTGTGGTTCTTCGACGCCGACAAGGGCCACCGGTCCGGCCAGGTGCTGTTCATCGACGCCCGTGAGCTCGGCTACCTGGTCGATCGCGGCGAACGGGCGCTGACGCACGAGGAGGTGCGGCGCATCGCCGACGCCTACCACGCGTGGCGCGGATCGGGCTCTACGACCGCGAAAGACCCTGAATATAAGGATGTTCCGGGGTTCTGCGGCTCCGCGTCGATCGGCGAGATCGCCGCGGCCGGCTACACCCTGACGCCGGGACGTTACGTCGGCACGCCCGCCGCCGCGGACGACGGCGAACCGGTCGATCAGAAGATCACCCGCCTGACCGGTGAGCTGCTGACCGCGCTCGACGAATCCGCGCGCCTGGAAAGCGTTGTGCGCCAACAACTGGAGCGCCTGCGGTGAAAACCACGCTGGGTGAGCACCTGCTCTTCAGCACCGGCGCGCCGCGGCGAGCGCCTGGCGGGCAATTCCGCGTCTACGGCGCCAACGGGGCCATCGGGTATGCCACCGAACACAACGCGACGGGCCCGCTGATCGTGCTCGGGCGCGTCGGCTCGCAGTGCGGCACCCTGCGGTACTGCGAATCCGACGTCTGGGTCACCGAAAACGCACTGGTCTGCCGGGCCAAGGACGCGCGGGACACGCGGTACTGGTACTACGCGATGCAAACCTGCCGGCTGGGCGATCACCGATCCGGATCGGGACAGCCGCTGCTCAACCAGCGGATCCTGCGCGACGTGGCGGTGCGCAGCGTGGCGGCCCCGCAGCGGGCAGCGATCGCCGAACTGCTCGGCGCCCTCGACGACAAGGTGTCGGCCAACGAGCGGGTGATCGCGGCCGCCGAGAACCTGATGGTGGCCATCGCGGGGTCGGCCCCCGGGCGCGCGCCGCTGGGCCGCCTGGCGAGCCGGTCGTCGGCGTTCGTCGCCGTGGCCGAATTCGACGAGGTGGTCGCGCACTTCAGCCTGCCGGCCTTCGACGACGGGGCGAATCCCCGCGTCGTGAGCGCCGAGTCCATCAGGAGCGGCAAGTACCTCCTCTCGGTGCCCTGCGTCTTGTTCGCGAAGCTGAATCCGCGAATCCCGCGTATCTGGAACGTGGCCGTCCTGCCGCCGGAAATGGCCGTGGCCAGCACCGAGTTCGTCGTCCTGACGCCCACCGGCGTCGACGCCTCAGCCCTGTGGTCCGCCGTGCGCCACCCGCACGTCTCCGACCGGCTGCGGCGGCGGGCGGCCGGCACGTCGGGCAGCCACCAGCGGATCCGGCCGGGCGATCTGCTGGACGTCCGGGTCCCCGACGTCCGGCGCCTGCCGGCCGCGGCCCGGCAAACGATCACCGGCCTGGGGGCGCTGTGCCATGCCCGTCGCACCGAGAGCGCGCGGTTGGCCGCGTTCCGCGACGCGCTGCTGCCGCCGCTGATATCGGGTGAACTCCGCGTTCGGCCAGCGCGTTAAGGTGAGCGCCGTGGCCGAGACCGCGCCGCTGCGCGTGCAACTGATCGCCAAGACAGAGTTCCTGGCGCCGCCGGACGTGCCCTGGACCACGGACGCCGACGGCGGGCCGGCGCTGGTGGAGTTCGCCGGCCGCGCCTGCTATCAAAGCTGGTCCAAACCCAATCCCAAGACGGCGACCAATGCTGGCTACCTCAAGCACATCATCGACGTGGGCCATTTCTCGGTGCTCGAACACGCGAACGTGTCGTTCTACATCACCGGCATCTCCCGGTCGCTCACCCACGAGCTGATCCGGCACCGGCATTTCTCCTTCTCCCAGCTGTCGCAGCGCTACGTGCCGGAGGGCGAGTCGGACGTCGTGGTGCCGCCGGGCATGGAAGACGACCCCGAGTTGCGACGGATCCTGACCGATGCCGCCGACGCCAGCCGGGCCACCTACGCCGAGCTGTTGGCCAGGCTGGAGGCCAAATTCGCCGACCAGCCCAACGCCATTTTGCGGCGCAAGCAGGCGCGTCAGGCCGCGCGGGCCGTGCTGCCGAACGCGACCGAGACCCGCATCGTCGTGACGGGCAATTACCGCGCCTGGCGGCACTTCATCGCCATGCGCGCCAGCGAGCACGCCGACGTGGAAATCCGGCGGCTGGCCATCGAGTGCCTGCGCCAGCTCCTGTCTCTTATACACAT
>NZ_LATC01000109.1:0-14952 GCF_001414075.1 Mycobacterium sp. UM_11
GATGTGTATAAGAGACAGACGTGGACCTCTCGATCAGCCAGCCGTACGAGCGCAGGACGACCAGCGTCGCGATCACGCCGATGGGGAAGGCGCTGCACATGAACCAGAGCAGGACCAGCCGCGCGTACACGCCGGGCACGGCCAGCCGCGGCTCACAGCCCAGCGTGGCGGCGCGCATGACGGGACGCAGGACGCGCTGCGCCAGCAGCATCGCCGTGCCGGCCGAGGCCGGCCCGCCGAGGACCACCCCGAGGGCCACGGGCAACAGCAGCTGCGCCCCGCCACGCATGTTGAGCAGCATGAACACGGTGCCGCTGATGGCCCAGGCGCCGAACAGGATCGCCGATTGCCGGCCGGGCAGCTTCATCGCGGCCTCGCGCTGCGCCTGGTCGGGTTCGGCGCCTGCGGCATACCAACGCAGCGTCGGGGCCGCGCTCGCGATCCCGGCGCTGGCGACGCCGATGATGCTCAGCGAGACGAGGATCAACACCGCCGCCGTATTGGTCTTCGCGAAGTCGGCGTTGTCCCCGATGGATGTGTGGCCGCGCAGCGGGATCAAGATTGCGGCCGCCTCGATCACGGCCAGAAAGTAGGACAGCGCGAGATCGGCCCCGTATTGGATCGCCAACCGCCGGAAAGACTTTGGCTGGCCGGGGGCGGGGGTGGGCCGCCGATTCCGAAGCCAGTCGGCCGCCCGGTCCGCAAAGCCTGTGTTAGGCACCGTCGTTCGGCCCGCCCGAGTTTTGGCCCGGGATGTCGGTGATCGGGAAGTTGGGCATCGGCTTGGGTGAGGGGGTGTTGGGCAGCGTCGGGATGTCGCCGGCCGGGATGTCGTGCAATTGATTTGCGGGCGGTCCGTTCTCGCGGCCGCCGTAGCTGCTGCCGGGCGCGCGCGGCCCCAGCAGCTCGCTGACCGTCACCATCCGATAACCGTTGGCCTTGAGCACCGGGAGGAACTGGTAGACCAGATCGACGGTGCTCGAGTAGGTGTCGTGGAACAGCACCACCGAACCGGGCTTGATGTACGTCATCAACATGTACCGGGTTGCCGCCGTGTTCGAGTCGTTGGCCCAGTCGAAAGGGATGACGTCCCAGAGTATTTCGGCCAGTCCGAACTTTGCCGCGGTCTGCCGGACCGCATCGGTGGACAGTCCGCCCGCGGGGCGGTACAGCGTCGGCGTCCGCCCGGTGGCCGCGTTGATCGCGTCGTTGGCCTTGGCGAACTCCGGCGCGATGTCCTCCGGCGGGATCGTCGCCATGTTGGGGTGTTCCCAGGTGTGGCTGCCGATCTCCATGCCCGCATCAGCCACTTGCTTGGACCCCGCCGGGTTCGCCGCCACCTTGTTGCCGATCTCAAAGAACGTCGCCTTGGCGTCGTTGTCCTTCAGAATCTGCAGTAACCGGCCGTCGAATGGGCTGGGTCCGTCGTCGAAGGTCAGCGCCACACACTTGACCACCGAGCAGCTGAGATTGTCGGCGCGCGTGACGTGACCCGTCAGGCCGCCGATCACCAGCACCGCGGCCGCCGCGACGACGCCGATGACCGTGCGCCAATAGCGCCAGGCCTGGCTGTCGGGTCTCTTCGGCACCGTCGAAGTTTACCTGCGCGGAGTGCGCTCACGGCCTCGCGCGTGCCCTCAGGGCGGGTTCGGCGCGACTTTCGCGCCCTGCCCGCACGCTGAAAGCCGTGGATACCCCGCCGATCCACGCCTGGGCGCGCTCACTGCGGCCCGGCGATCTCCTCGAGCATCTCGGTGACCAGCGCGGCGATCGGCGACCGTTCGCTGCGCAGCAGGGTGATGTGGGCGAACAGCGGGTGGCCCTTGAGCTTCTCGATCACCGCGGCCACGCCGTCGTGCCGGCCGACGCGCAGGTTGTCGCGCTGGGCGATGTCGTGCGTCAGCACCACCCGCGACCCGGCGCCCAGCCGCGACAGCACCGTCAGCAGGACGTTGCGTTCCAGGGATTGGGCCTCGTCGACGATGACGAAGGAGTCGTGCAGCGACCGGCCCCGGATGTGGGTCAGCGGCAGCACCTCGAGCATGCCGCGGGAGAGCACCTCCTCGAGCACGGCCGGGCTGGCCAGGCCCTCGAGCGTGTCGAAGACCGCCTGCGCCCAGGGCCCCATCTTCTCGCTCTCGCTGCCGGGCAGGTAACCCAGCTCCTGGCCGCCGACGGCGTAGAGCGGGCGGAAGACCACCACCTTGCGCTGGGTCCGCCGCTCGAGCACGGCCTCCAGGCCTGCGCACAAGGCCAGGGCCGACTTGCCGGTGCCGGCCTTGCCGCCCAGCGACACGATGCCCACCGACTCGTCGAGCAGCAGGTCGAGCGCGACCCGCTGCTCGGCGGACCGGCCCCGCAGGCCGAAGGCCTCGCGGTCGCCGCGAACCAGCTGGACGCGCTTGTCGGCGTTCACCCGGCCCAGCGCGTGCGAGCTGCCGCCGAGCAGCCGAATGCCGGTGTGGCAGGGCAGGTCTCGCGCTTCGGCCAGGTCGATCTCGCCCTCGGCGAACAGCGCGTCGATGTCCTCGGTGGCGGTCTCGATCTCGCGCATCCCAGACCACCCGGAAGCCACCACGTCCTGCGCGTGGTACTCGTCGGCGGCCAGGCCGACCGCGGCGGCCTTGACGCGAAGCGGAATGTCCTTGCTGACCAACGTGACTCGCTTGCCTTCGGCGGCGAGGTTGGCGGCGCAACTGAGGATCCGGCAGTCGTTGTTGTCGCTGCGGAAACCGGCGGGCAGCACCGCGGGGTCGGTGTGGTTGAGCTCTACGTGCAGCGTACCGCCTTGCGCCCCAACGGGAATGGGCTGATCGAGCCGTCCGTGCACCAGCCGGAGATCGTCGAACAGCCGCAACGCCTGGCGCGCGAACCACCCCAGCTCGTGGTGATGCCGTTTGGCCTCCAGTTCGCTGATCACCACCAGCGGTACCACCACCTCGTGCTCGGCGAACCGGCTGCAGGCCCACGGGTCGGACAGCAGCACGGAAGTGTCGATCACGTAGGTCCGGATTTCGGTCACGTAGCGCTCCTCGAGCGGGATGAGCCCGCGCGGACCCGCACAGGCATGTCGGCGGGAACTGCGACACCAGGACCGGGGCCGGTCCTTCCGTTGTGGTGACGGGAGGTGCCGCCCTGGCAGCAGAGCATGACGCTGACCATCGAGATCGACGCTACTCTCGTCGCCGCTTTGCAGCAGCGCAGGCGCGCCGACGCATGGTCGCGCGCGGCAATCGGTTAGCCGATGACGAACTGCTTGAGGGCGGGCTCGTCGGCCACACCCCACGCGGTGATGCGATCCGAGATCGCCTGCCGCAGCTGCTGTTGATCGAAGATGCCCGCGTCGGCGACGTTGCGCAGCTTGTCCCGATACGCGTCGATGTCGGCACCGGGCACCTGCAGCTCGGCCGCGCGGGCCGCGATCGCCGCGATGGTCTCGTCGCGGGTGTAGGACAGGCAGTGCTCGACGAGGTTGGAGAAGAACAGTTCGTGCCGCCGCTCATCGCGCGCGATCCGGTCGATGAGCCCGGCCAGGATGGGCTCCTCGAGCTTGGCGGCCAGGTTCTCGCAGAAGACGGCGTGCGTGCGTTCGGTGAACGCCATGTACACCAGGGTCTCCACCTGCGAGTAGGTGTCGGCGCGGTAGCCCTTCATGACGTATTGGACCCGGGCCTCCTCGTTGGCGGTCGGGTCGACCTCGCGGGTCACCACCAGGTACTCGCGCAACGCGATGGCGTGCAGGTGCTCCTCCGCGGTCCACCGGCCCAGCCAGCGGCCCCACCAGTCCTCGAGGATGAAGTGCTCGACGAGCTCGCGGTGGTGGCCGGCCAGGTTGTCCTTGAGCAGCAGGAGGATCTCGCAGGCGTCCGTGTACTCCCGGGGCAGCGTCGCGTCGGACGGGTCCCAGTCACGTCCGCCAAGGAACGCGAAGTTCTCGCCCCGGTCGAACGGCACGTAGTCGTGAGCGAACCAGAGTTCCTCGGTGTTGAGGTGGCGGTCCATGTTGGCCTCGCACACCGGCTCGAGTTCCAGGGTCAGCGCGTTAGCGACAGGTTTCTGTGCCATGCGGTTACTGTAACTCGCGTACACAGGTGTGTGAAATTGCCCGGCCCGTGTCGCGCCAACTGGTGACTTTGGTCCTCCGCGGTCAGCGGTCGACCAACGTCCACTCCTCGAGACCGTCGTAGAGCGGGAAGTCGCGGGCCAGCCGCGTCACCCGCTGGCGCAGCGCGGACAGGTCCGCCGACGTGCCCGCCGCCAGGGCGGTGGCGATGACGTCGGCGACCTCGGTGAACTCCGCGTCCCCGAAGCCGCGGGTGGCCAGCGCCGGCGTCCCCACCCGTAGGCCCGACGTCACCATCGGCGGCCGCGGGTCGTTGGGCACCGCGTTGCGGTTGACCGTGATGCCGATCTCGTGGAGCAGGTCCTCGGCGGCCTGGCCGTCCAGCGGGGAATCGCGCAGGTCCACCAGCACCAGGTGGACGTCGGTGCCGCCGCTGACCACCGACACCCCGGCCTTGGTCACGTCGGGGGCGGTCAGCCGGTCGGCGATGATCCGGGCGCCGGACAGGGTGCGCTGCTGGCGGTCGGCGAATTCGGGGGTGCCGGCGATCTTCAGTGCGACCGCCTTGCCCGCGATGACGTGCATCAGCGGACCGCCCTGCTGGCCGGGGAACACCGCGGAGTTGATGGACTTGGCGTACTCCTGCTTGCCCAGGATCAGGCCGGACCGCGGCCCACCGAGCGTCTTGTGCACGGTCGTGGACACCACGTCGGCGTGCGGCACCGGTGAGGGATGCAGTCCCGCCGCGACCAGGCCCGCGAAGTGCGCCATGTCCACCCACAGCTTGGCGTCGACCTCCTCGGCGATCGAGGCGAACGCCGCGAAGTCCAGGATGCGCGGGTAGGCCGACCACCCGGCGATGATGACCTTCGGACGGAACTCGAGGGCCTTGGCCCGGACCGCGTCCATGTCCACCAGGTGCGTCGTGGGATCGACACCGTAGAAGCCGGTTTCGTAGAGCTTGCCGGAGAAGTTCAGCTTCATCCCGTGCGTCAGGTGGCCGCCGTTGGCGAGGTCCAGGCCGAGCAGCCGCTCCCCCGGCGTCATCAGCGCGTGCAGCACGGCGGCGTTGGCCTGGGCGCCCGAATGCGGCTGCACGTTGGCGAAGTCGGCGCCGAAGAGCGCCTTCGCCCGGTCGCGGGCGATGTTCTCCACGACGTCGACGTACTCGCAACCGCCGTAGTAGCGCCGGCCGGGCAGGCCCTCGGCGTACTTGTTGGTCAGCACGCTGCCCTGGGCCTGCAGCACCGAGCGCGGCACGAAGTTCTCCGAGGCGATCATCTCCAGGGTGTCGCGCTGGCGGCCCAGTTCTTTGCCGAGCAGTTCGGCGATGTCGGGGTCGACCTCGGCGAGCGGGGCGGACATCACGGAGGTGGACGGGCGGGCGTCGGGTGCAGCAGTCACGGGCGCCAGTCTATCCAGCCAGGGTTTAGCCAGCCCAGCCGTCGGGGGCGCGTCCGCCCCTGCAACACTTGCACTATGCCGCGGCTTAGCGAGCCGAGCCCCTATGTGGAGTTCGACCGAAAGCAATGGCGCGCGCTTCGCATGTCGACGCCGCTGGCCCTCACCGAGGAAGAACTCGTTGGCCTGCGCGGACTCGGCGAGCAGATCGACCTGCTCGAAGTCGAAGAGGTCTATCTGCCGCTGGCCCGGCTCATCCACCTTCAGGTCGCCGCGCGTCAGCGGTTGTTTGCCGCCACCGCCGAGTTCCTGGGCGAGCCGCAACAAAACCCGGATCGGCCGGTGCCCTTCGTGATCGGCGTGGCCGGCAGCGTCGCGGTGGGCAAGTCGACCACCGCCCGTGTGCTGCAGGCCCTACTGGCCCGCTGGGATCACCACCCACGGGTGGACCTGGTGACCACCGACGGATTCCTGTACCCGAACGCCGAACTCGATCGGCGAAACCTGATGCATCGCAAGGGTTTTCCGGAGAGCTACAACCGCAGGGCGCTGATGCGGTTCGTCACCTTGGTGAAATCCGGTTCCGACTACGCATGCGCGCCGGTCTACTCGCACCTCAAATACGACATCATCCCCGGGGCCAAGCACGTCGTCCGGCATCCGGACATCTTGATTCTCGAGGGTCTCAACGTGCTGCAGACCGGTCCGACCCTGATGGTGTCGGACCTGTTCGACTTCTCGCTGTACGTGGACGCGCGCATCGAGGACATCGAGCAGTGGTACGTGTCGCGATTCCTGTCACTGCGCGGGACGGCCTTCGCCGACCCGGAATCACACTTCCACCACTACTCGGCCCTGGGCGACACCAAGGCCGTCGTGGCCGCGCGCGAGATCTGGCGGTCCATCAACCGTCCCAACCTGGTCGAGAACATTCTGCCGACCCGGCCGCGGGCCACCCTGGTGCTGCGCAAGGATGCCGACCACTCCATCAACCGGCTCCGGTTGCGCAAGCTCTAGCGGTCACGCCGTCTCGAGGCGGCGCACCCCCAGGTATTGCAGGCCGGCGAACGCCGCGGTGTACACGCCGACGGCCAGCGTGGCGGCAACCCCGGTGGCGGACAGCGGCAGCACGCCCGCGGCCACGACCGCCGCCAGCGTGAACACGATGTTGGCCACGATGACCCCGATGCCGACGCGGCGCAGGTTCGGCGCCGCCGCGACGAGGAACACGGCCAGGCCGCTGAGCACGAAGAGGGCGCCGAGGCTGTACTCCTGCAGCGACGTCAGGCCCGTCAGCGACGAAAGCGGGTCGGCGAGAAAGGCGATGGCCAAACCGCACAGCCCCGTCAGCGTCGCGTCGGCGCGCATGGCGAAACGCAGCAGCGAGTCGGTGGCGTCGTACAGGGGGCGGGTTGCCAGACCGGGTGCGCCAGATGCATACATCATGTGATTACTCCTCGCGATGGCGAATTGGGTCGAAGTTCAGCGTGCCGCCGGCGCACTGCCATATCGACTCGTGGCACTGCCAACTACTGCCACGGATACAACGACCAGCGAGTTCGACCGGCTATTCCCATTTGCGGGCCCGAATCGCAATTGTTATTCGACAGACGCCAGCCTGGCGCTCACCCGCCCCAGCAGTCACAGGGGCCGGTCGGTGCTCACCGCGACCCGGCCGCGCAGGTCCGCGGCGATCAGCCGGGCGGCGGCGTTCTGCCAGTTGTGCAGCGAGCGCTGCGGGACCTCGGTGACCAACCACTGCCAGGCTTGCCGCGCGATCGGATCAAGCCCGGCGGCGGTGGCGTTTTGCGCGTACGCGCGCACGCCGACGACGTAGGGGAAGTACAGCGAGTTGTAGTGCCGCCACTGTTCGGTGGTGCCGAAATCGCCGGCGTCGCGCGGCTTGAGCCGCCCGACCGCCTCGGCCAGCACCGCCTTGAGTTCGTTGGCCCGCTCCAGCGGATGGTCGGGCGCGCCCCGGGCGGCGAGCCGCTCGTCGATGACGGGCAGCGCGGTCAACGGGCTGGCCACCAGCTTGCTCAGGTCGCCGTAGTGACCCAGGGCGCGCCGGGTGAGCCGCGCGAACGCCGCGTCGTCGACGTGGTCGAGCGGGTCCACCGACCGCAACGGCAGCGCCGCGCCGGTGTTCCGCAGCGCCGCCCGATCCTCGCGTAGCGCAGGCGATTTCGAGAACGCCAGCCGGTCGAGCAGGCCGGCCAGCGGATCGGCGAGCACCTGCACGCTGATCGCGACCGCCAGGCTGGTGAACAACAGCACCGTGAGCGCGGTTTGAGCGGCCGCGTCGGCGCGGGTGAGCGCCAGGCCGATCAGCGCCTGGCCGCCGAACAGCACCGCCACCGCCACCGAGCCGGCGAACGAGCGCAGCATGTCGGCGCGCAACGCCTGGCCCTCGTCGAAGGCGTCCCACAGAGCGACGGCCAGCCCGAGCGAGAGGACGTCGAGGCTCGTCGACGCCAGCGCGACCCAGCTGGGCACCAGGCCCAGCGGGATGATCAGGATGGCGTTACCCAGCGCGAAGAACAGGGTCGCGACCACGGCGAGCCCGACGGCCGACCGGGGCCGGCGCGGCTGCCGCAGCGCGACCGCCATCGCGCCGAAGGTGGACAACGAGATCACCGCGAACATCACCCAGTGGCCCGCCCGCAACGGCCCCTCGACGCTGCCGGCCAGCGCGGCCCCGAACAGGGTCAGCGCGGCGACCCCGGCCACGAGCAGCAACTCGCGGGTGCGCGCCCGCGCGCCGTCGCTGGGCCGCGCCAGCTCGACGAGCACCGCGAACCACGCCACGCCGGGGATGGCCACCAGATAGATCTCGACGCGGCTGAGCGCGTGGGCGTACGCGGGGCTGGCCGTCCGCACCGCGTCCAACCCGACCACAAGCGCGAAGCCGCACAACCCGATCGCCGCCAACACGAGCACCGGCTTACGCGGATCGCGAGCCAGCAGGTACAACCCGAGCCACCCGCTCAGCGTGAACACCACCGCCGACAGCGCAGCCATGAACCTAGTTTGGCACGGACTACTTGCCGTATCTGCGGTGCCGCTGGCTGTAGTCGCGCAGCGCGCGCAGAAAGTCGACCCGGCGGAACGCGGGCCAGTGCGCCTCGGTGAACCACATCTCCGAATACGCGCTCTGCCACAACAAAAACCCCGACAGGCGCTGCTCGCCCGACGTGCGGATCACCAGATCGGGATCGGGTTGCCCAGAGGTGTAAAGATTTTCGGAGATGCCGTCCACGCTCACCGCGTCGATCAGCTCCTCGGCCGACGCCCCGTTGGCGAGCTCCTTGCTCAGCAACGCCCGCACCGCGTCGACGATCTCGCGCCGCCCGCCATAGCCCACCGCGACGTTGACGTGGAACGGCGCCGTGACGGGCGTCGACTCCACCGCGTCGCGCAGCCGCCGGGCCGGCTCCTCGCCGAGCAGCTCCAGGTCGCCGACGGTGCGCACGCTCCAGCGGTTCGCCGGCGCGCAGATCTCCTCGACGACGTCGGTGATGATCTCGATCAGCCCCGCCAGCTCGTCGGGATCGCGTTGCAGGTTCTCGGTGGACAGCAGGTAGACGGTGGTCATTTCGATGCCGGCTTCCTGGCACCAGCGCAGCATCTCGGCGATCTTCGCGGCGCCCATCCGGTAGCCGTAGCTGACGTCGGCGTAGCCGGCGTCGCGGGCCCACCGCCGGTTGCCGTCGCACAGGACCGCGATGTGGCGGGGCAGGTCCGATTTGGAGGAGGCCAGGCCCTGCCGCAGCCGAAGCTCGTAGACGCGATACAGCGGCTCTTTGAGACGCGGCGGGATAATTTCCACGGAGACTCAGCCTACTGTGAGCTACACCAAATTCCCCCTGCCAATCAGGGGATCTCACCGCGAGGCGGGCAGCACCGGACGACGGTTCGCCACTACTGTGGCGGGTAATCAGCCACTGGTCAGTTTCCCGACCTGCACGACGAGGCCCCAGGAGATATGAGCAGCCAGACGAGCACACCCGCCAGCCCGGAGCGCGAGTCCGAGGCCATCACGCCGGGCAATACGGTCGAACAGCTTGTCGAAAGCGCGGCCAGCGCCCTGACCAAGCCCCGCATGCGGGGCTGGATCCACTTCTACTCGGCGTGGTTGGCCGTGATCACCGGCGCGACGCTGGTCTCGGTGTCGTGGGCGGTTTCCTCGCCGCGCGCCGGGCACTCGACGCTGGTCTACGCGGCGGCCACGGTGGCGATGTTCGCCGTCAGCGCCACCTACCACCGGGTGCACTGGAAGTCCGAGGCCGCCCGCAACCTGATGAAGCGGCTCGACCACTCGATGATCTTCGTGTTCATCGCCGGCAGCTACACGCCGTTCGCGCGGCTGGCCATGCCGCAGAACACCGGGATGCTGGTCGAATGCATCGTCTGGGGCGGCGCGGCGGCGGGCATCCTGCTCAAGGTGTGCTGGCCGACGTCCCCGCGCTGGCTGGGTGTGCCGCTCTACATCCTGCTCGGGTGGGTGGCCGTGTGGTTCTGCCCCACGATCCTGCACGAAGCGGGTGTGGCCGCGATGGTGCTGCTGGCCACCGGCGGCGTGTTCTACAGCGTCGGCGGCATCTTCTACGCGCTGCGCTGGCCCGACCCGTGGCCCAGCACGTTCGGCTACCACGAGATCTTCCACGCCTTCACCGCCGTCGCGGCGATCCTGCACTACATCGCCATGTGGTTCGCGGTCTTCTACACCGGGACCGGCGCCTGGCTGGCGGCTACTGCTGGGTGACGTCGGCGGCCGACCAGTACGCCTTCATGTGGGCGATCTTGCCGTCCTCACCGAACGCCATCACATCGATCGGCTCGATCACCATCCGGTGCTCCCCCGCGACGATCGTGAGGCGGAAATGGAAGGCCGCCTCGTTGCCCGAGACGCGCAGCGTCACCAGTTCGCACTCGCGCTGCAGGTCGTTGACCCCGGAGTAGAAGCCGTGGATGGCCTGGCGGCCGATGTGCACCTCGCCGCCGACCGGGTCCTCGACGGTGGCGTCATCGGCATACAGCTCGACAATCTCGTCGGCGGCGCCCTTGGCCACCAGTTCGATGTAGCGGTTGACCGTGTCGGTGATGTGCTCGGCGCTCGGCATGAGACGTCACGCTACCGTGGCGCGGCCAGCGCCCGCGCGAGGTCTTCGGCGGCGGTGACCGGCAGGTCGCACACCCGGCCGCGGCAGACGTAGGCGGCGTCCGCGCCGGACACCCGGTCGCGGCCGGCCAGCAGCGCCGACGAGTCCTTCTCTCCGCCCACCACGATCGCCCCGCCGGGCGCCAACCGGCGCGCGTGCGCCAGCAGCGCCGACCGCGCCGGATCGCCGGCGACGGCGATCTGCAGCGGCCCGCGAACCGCGGCCTCCGCCACCGCCAGCCAGTGCCCCGCCGAGCGCGGCGCGCGCTCCAGCAGCACCGAATGCGCGTCCAACGCGTCGGCCGCCGCCCGCAAATACCGGTCCGCGCGCTCACCGTCTACGAGATGCGCCGCGGTCAGCAGCGCCTCGGTGATCGACGACGCGCCCGACGGGGTCGCCCCGTCCAACGGGTCGGCGGGGCGCAGCATCAACCGCTCGGCGTCGTCGGCGGTGTCGAACCAGCGGCCGGGCTGCTGCGGATCGGCGAAGCGCTGCAGCGCGGTGTCGAGCAGGCCGGTCGCCGCGGTGAGCCAGGCCGCGTCGGCGGTCAGCTGGTAGAGGGCGAGCAGGCCGGTGGCCAGCATCGCGTGGTCCTCGAGGATCGCGGCGCTGTCGCCGACCACGCGGGCGAGGCTGGCGCGCCGCAACCGCCCGTCGACGACGTGCAAACCCAGCAGGGCGGCCGCGCAGGCTTGCGCGGCGTCGGCCAGCCCGGGATCGTCCAAGGCCACGCTGGCCTCGGCCAGCGCGGTGATGGCGAGGCCGTTCCACGACGTGACGACCTTGTCGTCGCGTCCGGGCTGGGGTCGGGTGAGCCGGGCGGCCAACAGCGCGGCGCGGACGCGCTCCAGCCGCTGCGGATCGTCGGGGTCGGCGGGCAGTTGCAGCACCGAGGTGCCGTGTTCGAAGCTGCCGGTCGAGGATACCGCGAAAACCGTTGCCGCCCAGGGTCCGTCGTCGGGACCGAGCGCTTGCGTCAGCTGTTCGGGAGTCCAGACGTAGGTCGATCCCTCCCGGCCGTCGGCGTCGGCGTCCAGCGACGAGGTGAACATGGCGCCGTCGGCGAGATCCTCGAGCAGAAAGCGCGCGGTCTGCGCCGCGACCCGGCGCGCCAGCGGGTCTCCGGTCCGCCGGGCCCAGTGCGCGTAGGCGCGCAGCAGCAACGCGTTGTCGTACAGCATCTTCTCGAAATGCGGTACCACCCAAGCGTTGTCGACGCTGTAGCGGGCGAAGCCGCCGGCCAGCTGGTCGTAGATGCCGCCGCGGGCCATCGCGGTGGCGGTGTGCGCGACCGCCCGCAACGCCTCCGGTGACCCGGTGCGTTCGTGGTTGCGCAGCAACGCCTCGAGAAGCGCCGACGGCGGGAACTTGGGCGCGCCGCCGAAGCCGCCGTGCACCGCGTCCTGGTCGGCCAGCACCGACGCGACGGCGTGGTCGCACAGCTCCGGCGCTACGCCCGGCCCACCGGAGGGCAGCCCGCCCGCCATCGCGCGAAGCTCGCCGGCGATGTGATCCGAGGCCTCCTCAACCTCCGCGCGACGCTGCTCCCAGGTGGCGGACACCGCCGAAAGAAGCTGCAGGAAGCCATCTTTCGGGTAATAGGTGCCGCAGAAGAAGGGCCGGCCGTCCGGCGTCAGGAAACACGTCATCGGCCAGCCGCCGTGCCCGGTCAGCGCGACGGTGGCGTTCATGTAGACGGCGTCGAGGTCCGGGCGTTCCTCCCGGTCGACCTTGATGCAGACGAATCCGGCGTTCATGGCCGCGGCCACCTCGTCGTCCTCGAACGACTCGTGGGCCATGACGTGACACCAGTGGCAGGCCGCGTAGCCGATGGAGAGCAGGATCGGCACGTCGCGCTCGGCCGCGGCCGCCAGCGCCTGCGGGGTCCACTGCTGCCAGTGCACCGGGTTGTCGGCGTGCTGACGCAGGTACGGGCTGGTGGCCAGCCCGAGGGTGTTCGTCGCGGCAGGGTCAGCCGGGCTCATCGCCGGGTCCCGGTGCCCGTTGCGATCCGCCCGCCGGGCCCGGGGGCTGCCCGCCGGCGTCGTCGACCGCGTCGGTGCCCTCGTCGGCGGCCTGGTCGGGCTCGGGGTGTTTGGGGTCGAACGACTCGGGCACCTTCTTCAGTTGCTTGTTCATCGAGCGCAACAGCAACAGGGTGGCGATCAACAGCACCACGACGATCAACAGCCCGATCGGGCTGGCCTTGCCGAAGTCCGGCCCGGTGTGTTGCGGCGCGCCGTCGGCCAGCGCACCCGCCAACAGGATGAGGTGGTTCACCCGTCGCTCTCGATTCCGGCGAACAGGTCGTCCTCGGGCAGCTTGACCGGGACCCGCGAGCGCGCCAGTTCGAATTCCTCCGTCGGCCACAGTCGCTGCTGCCATTCGATGGGCGCGGCGAAAAAGTCGTGCTCCGGGTCGATCTGGGTGGTGTGCGCCCGCAGCGCGTCGTCGCGCTGGCTGAAATACGCCGAGCACTCCACCCGGGTGGTCACCCGCGACTCGAACGGGTCGTGCGCGGCGTCCCAGTGCTCGAGCCACTTGGCGAACGGGGGTTCGTGACCGTGTTTGACGGCCTCGTCGTGCAGCAACTGCATGCGGGCCCGCAGGAACCCGTGGATGTAGTAGAGCTTGGACACCGTCCAGGGCTCGCCCGCGTCCGGAAATCGCCGATAGTCTCCGGCCGCCTCGAAGGCGCCGACCGAAACCTGGTGGCAGCGAATGTGGTCCGGGTGCGGGTAGCCGCCGTTCTCGTCGTAGGTGGTGATCACGTGCGGGCGGAATTCGCGGACCACGCGCACCAGCGCCTCGACCGATTCTTCCAGCGGCACCAGCGCGAAGCACCCTTCGGGCAGCGGGGGCGGCGGATCCCCTTTGGGCAGGCCGGAGTCGACGAAGCCGAGCCAGGTGTGCTCGACGCCCAGGATCTCGGCGGCCTTGGCCATCTCGTCACGGCGGATCTCAGCGATGTGCCCGTGCACCTCGGGCAGGTCCATCGCCGGGTTGAGAATGTCGCCGCGCTCCCCGCCCGTCAGCGTCACCACCAGCACCCGGTGACCCTCGTCGGCGTAGCGGGCCAGGGTGGCCGCGCCCTTGCTGGACTCGTCGTCGGGGTGGGCGTGCACCGCCATCAACCGCAGTTCGCTCACGTGCCCCCTTGTCGGTCCACTGGTCGCCGGTACGAACCTATAATTCCAGTTCTTCAGATCGTTGCATGCTGCCGGCCGGTGCCGGGCAGCCGACCGTTCAGGCATACCCAGACATGACCGAAACTTCGCCCTCGCGTCCCGAGGCCCGGTACGGGCGCTCGCGGGTGCCCCGGCGTTGGGTGATCGTCGGCCTGGGCGTGCTGGTGGTCGCGGCGGGCCTGGTGATCGCGATCGTCGGCTACCGCCGGCTGGGCACCAGTCCCGTAACGGGCACGCTGGCCAGCTATCGGGTGATCGACGACCAGACGGCCTCAGTAACGATCAGCGTGACGCGATCGGATCCGTCGCGGCCGGTGGACTGCATCGTGCGGGTGCGGGCCAAGGACGGGGGCGAGTCGGGCAGGCGGGAGGTGCTGGTTCCGCCGTCCGACGCGGCGACCGTGCAGCTGACCACCACGGTGAAGTCCAGCAAACCGCCGGTGATGGCGGACATCTACGGGTGCGGCACCGACGTGCCGGCTTATCTGCGGCCGGGCGCCGGCCCGTAACAACAGCCGAACTGCGAATTTGGGGTTATCAATTGTTTGCGCGGTGGTAACATGGGTGAATGCACGGTTCCTGATGGGACCGTGTATTGCTGCATTAAGGCCGTGAGCACAACGGATCGGCAGCACTCGGGGAGAGAACCCGGATACCTCCGGCGGCGGGGTCAACAGGCTTACGCGAATACGCGGAACGACAACATGAGGAGCACGACGAGATGACGGACACTTCGGTGACGTGGCTGACCCAGGAGTCACATGACCGGCTGAAGGCGGAGCTCGATCAATTGATCGCGAATCGTCCGGTCATCGCCGCGGAGATCAACGACCGCCGGGAAGAAGGGGACCTGCGCGAGAACGGCGGCTACCACGCCGCCCGCGAGGAGCAGGGCCAGCAGGAGGCCCGCATCCGCCAGCTGCAGGACCTGCTCAACAACGCCAAGGTCGGCGAGGCGCCCAAGCAGTCCGGCATCGCGCTGCCGGGTTCGGTGGTGAAGGTCTACTACAACGGCGACAAGTCGGACAGCGAGACGTTCCTGATCGCCACCCGCCAGGAGGGCGTCAACGACGGCAAGCTCGAGGTGTACTCGCCCAACTCCCCGCTCGGCGGCGCCCTGATCGACGCCAAGGTGGGC
>NZ_LATC01000110.1:0-14687 GCF_001414075.1 Mycobacterium sp. UM_11
CAGATGTGTATAAGAGACAGGGTGACTACTTCGGCTTCTACTTCTGCGAAGTTTTGATGAAAGTCAACGGAAAGGGCGGCAACCCGATCTTCATCAAGCTATTCGGCCAGCCCAGCGGGCGGTGCACGCCCCAATGACCAAGTCCAAAACCAAAGCCGGCGGGCCAAGCCCTTGGAAGATCGGCGCGATGGGTGTCTTCATCCTGGTGTGCGTGACCGTCGCGGCCTTCAAATACGACAAGCTGCCGTTCATCAAGAACACCAACGATTACGCGGCATACTTCTCGGAGGCCGGCGGCATCCGGACGGGTAACTCGGTGCGGGTTTCCGGCATGGGTGTCGGGAGGGTCACCGGCATCAAGTTGGAAGGCACAAAGGTTCGGGTCAGCTTCACCGTCCGCAACTTCATCACGTTGGGGGATCGCACAGAGGCCGCGATCAAGACCGAAACCATACTGGGCGCCAAGATGCTCGAGCTCACGTCACGTGGGGAAGGGAAGCTCTCGGGCACCATCCCGCTGGAACGGACCCACTCGCCCTACGACCTTCCCGATGCGCTCGGGGATTTGACGACCGAAATCAGCGGGCTGGACACCGCGCAGTTATCCTCTGCCTTAACCACTTTGGCGGATACCTTCAGGCAGACGCCGTCGGAGGTCAGGCCCGCGCTGGAAGGCGTGGCCCGGTTCTCCGAGACACTGAACAACCGCGACGCCCAGTTGCGCAGCTTGCTGGGGAATGCGAACAAGGTCTCGACGGTGCTGGGCCGACGCAGCCAACAGATCGCCGCTCTGGTGGCGGACTCGAATGCGCTGCTGGCCGCGCTGTTGGACGAACGCGATTCCATCGACGCGCTGATGAACAACCTCACCGCGGTGTCACACCAGGTTTCGGGGCTCGTCAACGACAACAGGACGCAGCTGAAGCCCGCCCTCGACAAGCTGAACGGCGTGCTCGAGGTCCTCGACAATCGCAAACAGGACATTCAGGCCAGCCTGCCCAAGTTCAAACGCTACGCGATGTCGTTCGGCGAATGCCTGGGCTCCGGACCGTTTTTCAAGGCCTACGTGGCGAACCTGATCCCGGGTCAGATCAGCGGGCCGACGATCGACGCCCGCATGTACAACCGGTTCCTGGACCCCGAGCAGAAGCTGCCCTCGGAGTCGGTGGACCCGCCGACCGGAACGCCCCCCGTGCCCCCGGAGCAAGCGCCGCACCCGATCTGGTCTCAGCCCCCCTCGCCGGGTCCGGCGCCAGGCCCGCCGCCTGAGCCCGAGCCGGCGCCCGCCAATGGCCAACTGGGGGGACAGTGAAGATAAGCCGCCGCGCTCTGCAACGACTGACCGCCGTCAGCCTGGTCGGCACTCTCGCCGTGGCTTCGTTCCTGGTCGGCTCGAAGCTGTGGAAGGAGGTCGAAAAGAACACTTACACGGCCTATTTCACCGAAGCCAACGGCTTGTTCGTCGGCGACGACGTGCGCATCCTCGGGGTCACGGTCGGGGTGATCGACAAGATCGAACCGCAGCCCGCCAGCTCCAAGGTGACCTTTTCGGTCGACAAGCAATACGCCATCCCCGCCAACGCCCGCGCGGCGATCCTGTCCCCTTCGCTGGTGACTTCGCGGGCCGTCCAGCTCGTTCCCGCCTATTCGGGCGGTCCCAAGTTGAGCCCCGGCGCGTCGATCCCGCTCGGCCGGACCGCCGTCCCGGTCGAATGGGATGACTTTCGCAAGCAGTTGGAGAAACTGACCGACGCGTTGCAGCCCACCTCCCCGGAGGGGGTGAATTCCCTCGGTGAATTCATCAACTCCAGCGCCGACAACGTGCGCGGTCAGGGCGACACCGCCCGCGACACCGTGATCAAGCTGTCCGCCGCGATCTCCGCACTCGGCGATCACGCCGACGACATCTTCAGCACCGTGCGCAATTTGCAGCTGCTGGTCTCGGCGCTGTCGTCCAGCAGCGACCTGCTGGCCTCGTTCAATCAGAATCTGGCCACCGTCACGACGCTGCTGACGAACACACCCAATGAAATCGCCAACGCGGTAAAGGGTCTCGACGGTGCGCTGACCGATTTGCGCGACTTTCTGGCTGAGAACCGGGAAGCCATGGGCGTTACCTTCGATCGGCTGGCCTCCGTCACGACCGCGTTGAACGACAGCCGCCAGGACATCAAGCAAATCCTGCACATCGCCCCGACGGTGTTCCAGAACTTCCTGAACATCTACCAGCCCGCTCAAAGCGCGATGACCGGCATCATCGCGCTGAACAACTTCGCCGACATCCCGCAGTGGATCTGCAGCTCGATCGAGGCGGCGTCCCGGGCCCGGCTCGACCGGGTGTCCAAGCTGTGCCTGCAGTACATCAACCCGATCATCAAAAACCGGCTGTACAACTACATTCCGGCGGGACTCAACCCGTTTGTCGGCACCCAGGCCCGCCCCAGCGAGATCACCTACAGCGAGGACTGGCTCCGGCCCGGGTATACGCCTCCGGCGCCGCCGCCCGAGGCACCCCCGCCGCCGCCCGACGCGCCGACGCCGCCGGCCGCCCAACCACCACCCACGGAAGCGCCGCCGGCACCGCCCGCCCAGAGCGGCACGGTCAACTCGACGCAAGTGTTGCGGGACCTGATGCTCCCGGCGGGCGCCTCATGAGGCGCGTGATGGTGGCGGCGCTCATCCTCGCCTGCATCGCCGCGCTCCCCGGCTGTGGCCGGAACTGGAAGGGGCTGAACTCGTTCACCCTTCCCGGCACCTCCGGCAACGGCCCCGGCGCCTACACGATCCAGGCCCAAATGCCCGATGTCGTTACGATTCAGGAGAACACCCGTGTTCGGGTCGACGACGTCAACGTCGGCAACGTCACCAAGATCCAGCTGCAGGATTGGCACGCGCTTGTCACCATGCGCATCAACGGCGATGTTCACCTGCCGGCCAACGCGACCGCCAAGCTGGGGCAGACCAGTCTGCTCGGTTCGATGCATATCGAGCTCGCGGCGCCCAAGGACGAACCGCCGGTCGGCCAACTGAAAGACGGTTCGCTCATCCCGCTGTCGCACGCGAGCATGTACCCCACCACCGAGCAGACCCTGGCTTCCGTTTCAATCCTGCTCAACGGCGGCGGAATTGGGCAGCTGCAGGAGATCACGCAGGCGATCGCGAAGGCATTCGCCGGACGCGAGAACGACATGCGCAGCCTGCTGCACCAACTCGACGAGTTCATCGCCCGGACCAATGACCAGACCGACGACATTATCGCCGCGGCCGAAAACCTCAACTCGCTGGTGGGCCAGTTCGCGGAGAAGGACCCAGTAGTCGACAAGGCATTGATGACCGTGCCGAAAGCGCTGACGGTGTTGGCCGACGAGCGCACCAAGATCGCCGACGCGATCGACCAACTCGGCAAGTTCAGCGCCATCGCGGCCGATACCGTGCGCCAGAGCAAGGAATCTCTAGTCAACAACCTGCGCAATATCGCGCCGGTCCTGCGCTCACTCGCCGACGCGGGACCGGCCTTGACCAAAGGGCTGGATGGCTTGGTGGCCTATCCGTGGCCGGCGTCGACCGCGAGGAATTGGTTCCGCGGCGACTACGCCAACCTCACGCTGATCGTCGACCTCACCTTGAGCCGCCTCGACACCGGGTTCTTCACCGGCTCGCGATGGGAGGGCAACCTCACCCAGCTCGAGCTGCAATGGGGGCGCACCATCGGCATGCAGCCCAGCCCGGCGACCGCGGGCAACCCGCTGACCTACCCATATCACTTCGGGGGGTACTGAGTGCTGCGTCTGAACCGCCGAACCTGGATCCAGTTGGCGATCCTGTCCCTGGTGACGGTCCTGTCCTGTGGGGCAATGGCGTTCAATTACATGAAGCTGCCCGAAACCCTCTTGGGGATCGGGGAGTACGTCGTCACCGTCGACCTGCCCGAGTCGGGCGGGCTCTACCAGACCTCAGTGGTTACCTACCGCGGCACCGACATCGGTCAGGTCAAGTCGGTCGATGTGACCGCAACGGGGGTCCGTGCGGTGCTCGCCATCAGGTCCGGCGTCAAGGTGCCCGCCGACGTCCAGGCGTCGGTGCACAGCCGCTCGGCCGTCGGCGAGCAATACATCGAGCTCACCCCCCAGCCCGGTAAGGACGGCGATCACGGCAGGGAGCTGCGAGCGGGCGATGTCATTCCCGCCGGCCGAGTCGACGTGCCCGTCGACATCGGACACCTGCTCGATGTGACCAACCGTGCGCTGCAGGCGATTCCGCGTGACAACCTGCGTACGGTCATCGACGAGACGGATCGCGCGGTCGGTGGCCTCGGGCCTGAGCTGTCCCGGATTGTCGACGGCTCCGCCGCTTTGGCAATTGCCGGCGGGCACACCACCGGACCGCTCGCGTCGTTGATTGACCAGACCCCTCCGGTGCTCGACTCGCAGATCCAAACGTCGGATTCGATCGCCCGGTGGGCCAGTCGAACCGCGGCGATCACCGCCCAGTTCAAGGCGCAGGACGCCGCCTTGCGGGATCTGTTGACGCAGGGCACATCCGGGGTGGAGGAAACTCGGGCGCTGTTCGATCGGGTGTCGCCGGCGCTGCCCGTGCTGTTCGCCAACCTGGTGAGCCTGGGTGACATCGCCGTCGTCTACCGGCACGACATCGAACAACTTCTGGTGCTGTTCCCGCAGGGCATCGCGGCCATGGCCGCGATCGTCGTGCCGAGCTCGAACACCAAACAGGAGTACCGGGGCGCCCAACTGGACTTCAACCTCAACATCAACCTGCCACCGCCGTGCACCACGGGGTACCTGCCGCCGACCCAGCGCCGGTCGCCGGCGAACGTCGACGCGCCCGACCGCCCCGCCGCGGACTTGTTCTGCCGCGTGCCGCAGGATTCGGAGTTCAACGTCCGCGGGGTCCGCAACATCCCATGTGAGAGTAAGCCGTGGAAACGCGCCCCTACGGTCGAATTGTGCGATAGCGACGAAGAATACGTGCCGCTCAACGACGGCTACAACTGGAAGGGCGACCCGAACGCCACCTATACCGGACAGGGCGTACCGATGTATCCCCCCGGACAAGACCCGCGGCTCCCACCGCCGCGGGGCACCGCGCCACCGGCGCCCGCGCCGCCACCGCTCGCGGTCGCCACGTACGACCCGGCCAACGGTGAATATATCGGGCCGGACGGGCGCCGCTACACCGAATCCGACCTGGCCCACCCGCGTGCCAAGAACTGGCAGTCACTTCTAGTGCCGCCGGCCTAAGCAAAAGGAGCAAGATGGCTGAAGATGCTGAGAAGCACGAAACCAATGATCTCGCTGAGGAATTCGGCGAATCGACAGCGGCCGACGACGCCGATGTCGCCGAACAGGCCAGCGAGGCTGACGACAGCGCTGAGGACCAAGCGGATGCGAAGAACCGGCTCGCGCGAATCCGGCACCGGGTGACCCCGCGGCTATCGCGCACCGGGCAGGCGTTGGTGGCCGGCGCCCTCGTCGTGACGGTGCTGGCGGGATTGACCGGTTGGCTTGGCTTCCGGGCCTACCAGAAGCACGAGGCACAAGCACAGCGCGACCTGTTCGTGCAGGTGGCGCGTCAGGGTGCGGTGAACCTCACCACCATCAACTACACGGAGGTCGACGCCGACGTGCAGCGCATCATCGATCTGGCCACCGGAGCCTTCCGTGAGGACTTCGAGCAACGGTCCAAGCCGTTCATCGAGGTCGTCAAGGCGGCGCAATCGAAATCGGAAGGCACCGTGACCGACGCCGGCCTGGAGTCGCAGCGCGGCGACGCGGCCCAGGTCCTGGTCGCGGTCGCGGTGAAGTCGCGGACCGCCGCGGGCGAGGAGGCGCCTCGGGAGTGGCGAATGCGGATCGAGGTCCGGTCAGTCGGTGACGACGCCAAGGTGTCGAACGTGGTGTTCGTGCCATGACGACGTTGAGTGAAACCCAAATGCACGACGAGGAACTGGTCGACGCCGACGCCGACGGCTCCGCGACGCCCGAGGAATCGGATGCCGTCGACATCGAGGAGGGCTCTGACGACGAGCCCGGCACCACGCGGGCAAGGCCACCGATCGCGTGGTCCCGCGTTGTCGCGTACGCGGTGCTGCCCGCCTTGGCGTTGCTGCTGGCGCTCGGCGCGGGCTACTTCAAGTGGGTGGTGGCCTCGTCCGACGACCTCGCGCGAGTGCGAGCGGAATCGGTGCGGGCCGCGAGCGAAGACGCCGTCGCCCTGCTTTCGTACAAGGCGGATTCGGTGGAAAAGGATCTGGCCGCCGCACGCGAGCGACTGACCGGAGACTTCAAGGACGCCTACACGGAGCTCACCCGCCAGGTGGTCATACCGGGGGCCAAGGAAAAGCACATCAGCGCGGTCGCCAAGGTCAGTGCCGGCGCGCCCGTTTCCGTGACGGCTAACCACGCCGTGGTCTTGCTGTATGTCAATCAGACCGTCACGATCGGGGAGGGCGCTCCCACCGACACCCAGCCGGTTATCCGGGTGGTGTTGGAGAAGGTCAACGGCCGATGGCTGGTTTCGCATTTCGACCCGGTGTGAGCGGAGTGGTCATGATCGGATGGGTACGCGCGCTACCCGCGGCGGTGCTCCTCGCTGCGCCGGCGCTGCTGGCGCCCGCAAGCGCGCATGCCGACAACAAGCGGCTCAACAGCGCGGTCGTCTCCGCCGTCTACACGTTGCAGCACCAGGCCGGCTGCACCAACGATGTGATCCGCGACAACGCGCTCACGCTGGCCGCCCAATGGCACGCCGACGACATGATGAACAACCGAAACATCAACGACGACATCGGTTCCGACGGGTCGACGCCGCAGGACCGGGCCAACGCCGCCGGGTTCCGCGGCAAGGCGTCCGAGACGATCGCGATCAACCCGGCCATCGCCATCAGCAGCCTGGAGTTGGTCAACCAGTGGTTCTACAACCCCGACGACATGGCGATCATCCGCGACTGCGCCAACAGCTCGATGGGGGTGTGGTCGGAGAACAGCATGGACCGGACCGTCGTCGTGGCCATGTACGGGCAGCCGGCCCCGCGCATTCGGTGACAGCTCTGGAAGAAGGTTCCCGATGATGATCAAGCCACAGGGCACGGAGCTCGTCGAGGCCTCGCCACGCCTGACCATCGGCCAGCTCGCCGAATTGCGGGGCCTGGACCCGCAATTGCAGCTGTTGGATGTCCGCGGCGCCGACGAGACGATGCGGGGCATCATCCCCGGCGCGCGAGAGATTCCGTTGCCGAACCTGACGGGTTCGCTTTCCGCCTTGGATCCGACGGCCCCGGTGGTGGTCTACTGCGCCAGCGGCCCGCGATCGATGGTGGCCGCGGGCGTGCTCCGGGCTTCGGGATTCGACGACGTCGCGAACCTGGTCGGTGGCTTCGAAGCCTGGCAAGCCGCCGGGTTCCCGATCGCGATTGGCGATGAGATCGTCTCGGACACACCGCAGGTCGGCCCCCGGGCGGCCAAAGCGTTGGTCGACGCGGGCGCGCTGCTGCTCGACGTGCGGGAGCCGGAGGAATGGTGTACCGAGCACGCGCCGGCCGCAATGCTCCTGCCGGTCGCGCGCGTGCGCACTCGAGAAGATGAACTGCCTCGCGACCGCCGCATCGTCGTGGTATGCCGCTCGGGGGGACGGTCCGCAGCCGTGACGGCGTTGTTGCGTCGCTCTGGCTTCGATGCGGTGAACCTGGCGGGCGGCATGTGCGCGTGGGCCGCCGCCGGGTTACCGATCGTAAGCCATGGCGCCGAGCCCGGATTGGTCGTGCACCGCGAGGATCCGCTCAATTGCGAGACGTCGCTCCCCGCGCTGGTCGGGGGTGTTGTGATGCCCACCGCCCACTTCTACGTTCGCAACCACTTCCCGACGCCGGTGCTGGATCCGCAGCTGTATCAGTTGACGGTCACCGGGTTGGTTGAGCGGCCCCTGTGCCTTTCCCTGCACGATCTCCACAACTTGCCGAGACAGTCACTGCTCGCGACGCTGGAATGCGCCGGCAACGGTCGCGCCCACTTCGATCCGCCGGTCGACGGTGAGCAATGGCAATCCGGGGCGGCGAGCACCGCTGAATGGACCGGCGTCCCGCTGGTTGATGTCCTGAACAGGGCGGGACTGTCCGCGGGCGCCCACGATGTCGTGTTCCGCGGCGCCGACTCGGGTCCGGTGGACGGCGCGACGGCGCCGGTGCGGTTCGAGCGCGCCTTGTCGGTGCGGGACGCCCGCGACTCCGGCGCGCTCGTCGCCTATGCGATGAACGGTGAACCGCTGCCGTTGCAGCATGGTCGTCCCGTGCGGTTGATCGTGCCCGGCTGGTATTCGGTCGCTTCAGTCAAGTGGCTGACCGAGATCGATGTCATCGACCACGCTTTCGAGGCCTTCTTCCAAACGCAGCGATATCACTACGAGTGGGAACGCGACGGCGGCATCATCCGGGAACCGATCCGCCTGCAACGCGTCCGTGCGTTGATCGTCCAGCCTGCCGACGGTGCCCCGGTGACCGCAGGGGATATCGTCGTTCGCGGCGTGGCCTGGTCGGGCGCGGCACCCATCGACCGGGTGGACGTGCGCGTCGGCGACGGTCCGTGGCAGGCCGCCCGACTCGTCGGGGAGCGCCGTCGACACAGCTGGCAGTGGTGGGAGTTGTTCACGCACTGCGAACTTCGCGGGTCGACGACACTGCGGGCCCGGGCGACCGACGAGGCGGGCAACACGCAACCCGAGCGACCCGAATGGAATCGGTTCGGCTATGGCGGCAACGCGATCCAGGCCGTCGCCGTCGAGGTGCAGTGAGACGCGCAGGTCGGCGCCGGTGGCGTTCACGGCCACGCGCTCAACCCAACCTGATCGTCCCGCACCGTCGGTGATCGGCCACCCCGGGCGTTTGCCGGCGTAAGCGATAACGGCCCGCGGCCTTGCCCTGTTCTGTCAAGATCGACAGGTCATATCGGGGGATTGGGGGCGCGTTGCGTTTTTTGAGCCCCCGCATGTGTTTCGGGCTGTCTGCCCTCGTCCTTGCCGCGGCGGCATTCAACGCGCTCGGGCTGTGGGGACTGCAACCGGCGCTGCGGGTGCAGTTCGTTCTCGAAGCGACGTTGTGCGTGGTGGCGCTGCTCGCGGGGTTGCTCGTCGTTCGGCGGGTGACCGGGCCGGCGCGGTGGTGGCGGGTGATCCTGCTGGTGGCCATCGCCGTTTTCCTCACCGCTGAGGCCCTGTCGCAGCGGGTCCGTACAGCTGGTAGCGGCGCGACCGCGCCGCCGTCGGCGATCGCCGGCTATTTCGTTGCCGGGCTGCTGTTCGCCGTCGCGATGCTGGTGCTGGTGGGGTCCGCCGTTCGCGGGCAGGCGCGAACGTGGCTGCTTGGCCGGCAGAGCCTCATCACCGCGGGCCTCGATGGAATGTTGGCGGCGCTGGCGTTCTTCCACCTGGTCTACGTCGCCCGGTTGGGGGCCATGCACGGCGCCGCGCTGCCGCGGTCGACCAACACCGCGGTCGTTGCCGGCATCGCGGCAGTCGAACTCGTCGTGGTCGTGAGCGCCGTTTTGGTGGCGATGTGGTATCCGCCGTATCTGCCTTACCGCGTGAATTACATGCTGCTCGCCGCCGCGGTGATCACCCTGACGTCATCGGATCGGCTGCTGGCCTACCTGCGTAGCGTCGCCGTGGCCCAGCTCGACTTGTGGGTCGGCACCGGCTTCGTCATCGCTCCGCTGTTCATCGCGTTGAGCGTGCTGGATTTCCCGCCGCGGGCGCGTCCCGCGCACGACGAAGAACAGCCGACGAACTGGGCGCAGCTCATCCTGCCCTACGTGGGTTTCATGGGCAGCACGGCGCTCATCAGCTTCCACCAGCTCATCGGACAACGGGTCGACCCCGTCTTCATCGGCACTTACGTCGCGATGGCCCTGCTCGTCGCGACCCGGTACCTAGTGGCGATGCGCGTGCAGCGGATGCTCACCGAACAGCTCATCGACACCAAACGCCGCCTCGCCTATCAGGCTTACCACGACCCGTTGACCGACTTGCCCAATCGATTGTTGTTGGCGCAACGGCTCGACGACGCGATCCGCGACGGGCCGTTCGTGCTGATCTTCGTCGACATCGACGATTTCAAAGAGGTCAACGACCGATTCGGACACGCCGCCGGCGACGAACTCCTTTGCGCGATCAGCGCGCGGCTGCGGAGTTGCCTCCGTGCCGACGACACGCTGGCTCGTATCGGCGGTGACGAGTTCGCCATCCTCATCACGGGTGTCATGCAGGCGCCCGAACTCGTCGCCGACCAGCTGCGGGTAGCGCTTCGCAGCCCGTTCTCGGTGCACGGCACGTCGGTGCGGGTGCGCGCCAGCATGGGCCTGGTCAGTCCCGGCGGTGACGGCCTGCCTCCGACCTCCGACGATCTGCTCAGGCAGGCCGACACCTCGATGTACACCGGCAAGCGGTTGGGCAAGGACACCGCGGTGGTGTACCGGCCGGCGTTCAGCGTGTCCGAAGATTTTCCGACGGCGCTCCGGCAGGCCAAAGGCGGTGTCCCCGAAGGGTTTCGGCTGAAATTTCAGCCCATCGTCAAGCTCCCGGAGGGAACGCCGGTGGCGGTCGAGGCGCTTGCCCGCTGGACCACACCCAGCGGCATACAGATTGCTCCCCAGACCTTCGTCTCTTTGGCCGAGGCCCATGGCATGGGGGCAGAATTCGATGCCGTGGTACTCGACCGGGCCTGCAAGCAAATCCAATCGTCCGGCCTCGACTTGGACATTCACATCAACATCGGCGCGGCACGGTTGGGCAGCGTGGACTTTGAACGGGTCATCAGCCGCACGCTTTCCCGGTATGGGCTGGAGCCGCGACGAGTCGTCGTGGAGATCACGGAGACGGTCCCCATCGTGGACCTCGCCGATGCGGCGGTGGCCATCAGACGCTTGAACGACCTGGGGATCAGAGTGGCCTTGGACGATTTCGGCGGGGGCTACAACTCGTTGACGTACTTGCACTCGTTGCCGGTGCAGATGGTGAAACTCGACCGCGGGCTGGCTACGGGTGTCGAGCCCGGACGGAACCTGACGCTGTATCGCTCAGTGATCGGCCTCTGTGAAGCCCTCGGCCTGACCGTCATTGCCGAAGGAATCGAAACCTCCGAGCAGGCCGAGACGGTGTGCGCGGCCGGGTGCGGCCTGGCGCAGGGCCATCTGTTCGGTCGGGCCGGCGAGCTGAGGGACATCGGTGCGCTTCGACCGGACAGTCATCGTCTTTAGACCCGGGTCACCGGTCGAGCTGCGACAGCACCGTGGTCACGTCGGAGGCCGCCCCGCGGTTGTAAGGCAGTTTGGACAGCGCCGTGGCCATGGCGCAGGTGTTGCTCAGAGCGGCGTATGTCAAGCCACCGCCGATGGCGGCCGCCACCCACTTGAGCCGTGGGACCGCGACGCTGCCGAGGATGGACGACAGGACCACGGACCCGGCGACGAGGCGGACCTGACGCTCCAGCTCCCATCGTTGCGCGCCCTGGTCTACCTCGTAACCCTTGCCCTCCCAGTCGGTGATGCCGTTTTCGAGCACCCGCCCGCTGTCGAGCCCGGCGTTGCGCAGCAGCGCTTGAGCCTTCGTCGAGCGTTGCCCCGAACGGCACACCAACACGACGTCGTCGTCGCGCAGACGCTGGGCGACCTCGGCGCCGTGCCGCTCGAGCACGTCGAGCGGCACATTGAGGGACCCCGCGATGTGTGCGGTCTCGAATTCCGCCGGGGTCCGAACATCAACGACGCGTGGTGATTTGGGCGACTCGATCAGCTTCCGCAGCTCGATCGAGCTGATCGCGTCGGTAGTCGGTGCGTTCATGGTTTTACTCCCGGTGCTGATCGGTGTCAGGGGTGGTTATCCCGAGCTTTTCGGCGTTGCCGTAGTCGTCGTCGACGAGCACGACGTCACGGTGCTCGCGGTCGAGGAGCGCGGCGGCGATCGATGCTCGGTAGCCGCTCGCGCAGTGGATCCATGCTTGGCGCTCGTGCGGAAGCTCGTCGAGGCGTTCTGGCAGTTCGTGCAAGGCGATATTGATCGCGTCGCGCACGTGGCCGCCGGCGAACTCGCCGGCTTGGCGAACATCAAGGACCAGGACGCGCGCATCGTCGAGCGCGTCGACCAGCTCCTCGAAGTCCGCGACACGGTAGCTCCGCGGCTCAATTCCGTCGGCGAGAGCGCGAATGTCACCGGTGGCGCTGCCGGTCAGCCGGTCGATTCCGATGCGGGACAGTTCGCGCTGGGCGTCGGCAACCTGTTGCGCGTCCTCACCGATCAAGGTCAACGGCGCGCCCCAGGCGTAAAGCCAGCCGAAGTAGTTGACGAAGGAGCCGGACAGCTCGAACCCGTAGCTGCCCGCCAGATGTCCGGCCGCGAACGCGGTTCGATTGCGCAAATCGACGACCCATTGCCCGTCGTCGATGCGGGCGCGTAGTTCGCCGGGGTCCACCGGTTGGGGAGGGGACAGGTCCGGTGCCCGGGGACCTTCCCTGTTGATCACGCCCATGTGCGCGTAGTACGCGGGGTAGGCCGCCAGTTCGGCCAGCAGCTCGTCGACGTAGTCCTGCTCGTCCTGGGTCAACGCCGGGTTCGTTTGGCGCTCGTCGCCGATCGTGGACTCGTCGCCGTCGGTGGGAGCGGCCGAACAAAAGCTGCCGAAGCCGTGCGTGGGGTAGACGGCCGTCGTCGCGGGCAGTGCGTCGGCGATTCGGCGGACCGAATGGTATTGCAGCCGAGCCAGTTCCGCGGCGTGCTCCGCACCGGCCAGATCGGTCCGTCCGGTGCTGCCGAACAGCATGGAGCCTCCCGTGAACACCCCGACGGGCTGGCCGGAATGGTCGCGGAGCGCGTAGCTGACGTGGTGATGTGTGTGTCCGGGGGTGAACAGAACCTCGAGATGGAGCGCTCCGGTGTCGATCCGATCGCCGTCGCGGACGGGGTGGTGTTCAAAGTTGAGATCCTCGCCGGCGGGGAGGACGTAATGGGCGCCGGTCGCTTCCGCGAGTGCCAGGCCGCCGGTCACGTAGTCGTTGTGGATGTGGGTCTCCAACACGTGCGTGATGCGCAGGTCGCCGGCAAGCTCCAGCACCCGGTCGATGTCCCGTTGAGGGTCGATGACTACCGCAACCTCACCGTCGCTCACCAGATAGCTGCGGTCGCCCAACCCCGAGGTTTCGATAATTGACACGTCCACCATCGATTTCCCACACCGCTCTTGTCGCGCACGCCGACCCCGACTTCTTCAACGTAACGGCCAGCAAACCGCCGCGGCCTAGCTGCGACGGCTTGGTCCCGGGCTACCGGTTGACAGTCAGGAACTCGGGATGTCCACTGCGGTGGGAAGTGACCGCCGTTCAGCAGCCCACGAAACGCAAACCGCGGCGATCGGTTCCGGCAAACTACCCGGCCAACAGATGCGGGGCGGATTGCAACCCCGATGATTTCTATTGCCGGACCCGCGAGCCCCGAGGTGACTACCGACCGGGCGTCGAGTCGGCGTCGTCCTGCACCCCGCGTCGACCGTCGGCCGCGGATTCGCAGGCGCACCATTGACCCCTGTCCTGCATGCGCCGCCGAAGCTGGGTGCCGCGTTTGCGCATCAGGTGCTGGGCGTAGACCTTGTCGCGCTGTTGGGGTGAGAACGCGAAGTCCAGGTTGATCGGCAACCCGGCCCAATCAACCCGGTCGCCGAGCTGGTCGTCTTCTGCGGCGCGCCGCAGCCGGCACTGCAGCGGGCAGATGGCCCGCGCGGTGTCCTCGATGGGCCCCTCGAAATCCAGAGCCACGCCTACGTCCCTCCTCGGAGCAACCAATTGAGTGAATGGTGCAGCGAGGTTGTTTCAGCGGCAGGCGCGTGATGTTTCCGGATTATTACGAGTCGGGCGACACCGGCGGCCTAGTAGACGTCACGGTGATAGCGCTTGTCGGCGCTCAACGACCGGACGTAATCCTTGGCGGCGTCGGGATCGAGATTGCCGTGTTCGGCCGCGATATCGCAGAGCGCGCGGTCGACGTCCTTGGCCATGGGGTCGGCCGTGCCGCAGACGTAGAGTTGCGCGCCGTCCTGCAGCCAGCGCCACAGCTGGGCGCCGCGCTGACGCATCAGGTGCTGGACGTAGACCTTCTGCCGCTGGTCGCGGGAAAAGGCGAGGTCCAACTCGGTGAGGAACCCGTCGGTGCGCATCTGCTCGAGCTCGTCGCGGTAGTAGAAGTCGGTCGCGGCGTGCTGCTCACCGAAGAACAGCCAGTTTCCTCCGGTGTGGCCCAGCGCCCGCCGCTCCTGCAGAAAAGCGCGGAAGGGCGCGATCCCGGTGCCCGGGCCGATCATCACCATCGGCGTCTCCGAATCCCGGGGAGGCCGAAAGTTGCTCGACGGCTGCAGGTAGACGGCCACCCGATCGCCGGGGGAGCGGTCGGCGAGGTAGGTCGAACACACCCCGCGGCGCGGGACGCCCTGGAAGTTGTAGCGCACCGGTGAGACCGTCAGGTGAACCTCTCCCGGGCACGCTTTGGGGCTCGACGAGATCGAGTACAGCCGCGGCTGAAGGCGTTTGAGGACCCGCAACCACTCGTGGGCCGACGCCCAGACGGGCAGCTCGGCCAGCAGATCGATGGACTGCCGCCCCCACGACCAATCCGCCAGCTGTCTCTTATACACATCTCCG
>NZ_LATC01000111.1:0-14378 GCF_001414075.1 Mycobacterium sp. UM_11
ATGTGTATAAGAGACAGGGACTCGACGGCGGCGGGGTCGCCGCCCAGCAGCAAAGACTCGTCCTGGAACGACACCACGACCTCGTCGGCGTCGGTCGATGCCAACACGTCGGAGATATCGGATGCGCTCACGCCACCCCTAACGAAACTGAGCAGGTGTTCGTCGGCCAGTGAGCCGAACGTTACACCCATGTTTCATGCGCACCCGTCGGTTGGCCGCGTGTTCGGGAGGAATTCACATAGACCGGCAGCGAACGGCGGGAGGGGCCCACCCGTAACCTGCAGGTGTGGCCGCCCACAAGCCCCCGCGCCTGACCGTCGACGACTGGCTGCAGGCCGGCTACACGCTGCTCGCCGAGCAGGGGGTGCGCGCCCTGAAGATCGAAGGTCTCTGCCGGCAGGCCGGCGTCACCCGCGGCAGCTTCTACTGGCACTTCGCCGACATGGACAGCTACCGGGCCGCGCTGGTCGACTCCTGGAACACCTTCCTGGACAAGGACCGGCGGTCGCTGGCCGAGCTCGACGCCCTGCCGCCCCGCGAACGCCTGTCCGCCATGATGACGACCCTGACCAGCCCGGGGCATTGGACGCTGGAACGCGCGATGCGCGAATGGGCGCGCACCGACCCGGCCGCCGCCGCCAACGTCCGCGCGGCCGACCGGCGCCTACTCAAGAGCGTCACCAAGGCCTACAGCGACTACGGCTTCAGCGCCGAGGACGCCAAGTTGCGCGCCGAGCTGACCTTCGCCGCCGGCATCGGGCTGCTGCACCTGGCCGGCTCGGCCCAGCAGGCGCAGCAGGCCGCGCAGCGCGAAGGCTTCCTCGAGCTGATGCTCAAGGACTAGACCATCGCGATCGGGGAGATCTTCGCGCCAATCGCCAACGCCCCGGCCAACTCTCGGCTCACGTCGTAGTCGAACACCACGTGTCCGGCCGCGATGTCGACGTCGCGCTTGAAACGCTGCAACGGGTTGGACAAAAACTGCGCGCTGGCCCCGGACGCGTCCAGCAGGTCGGCGATGACGGCCCGGCTCTCGTGCACGGTGTGGGCGGCCGCCAGCCGCGCCTCCGCCCGCACCGACCGGGTCACCCGTTCGCCGGCGCCCACCATCCGATCGATACCCTGGGCGGTCTCGTCGACGAGCGCCCGCAAGGCCCGCAACCGCACCCGTGCGCTCGCCAGCCGGATCTGGGCGGCGGGCTGATCCTTTTGCGCCACACCGCTATACGCCAGCACGCGCCCGCCCAGCCGCTCGGCGAACAGCTCGGTCACCCGCTCGGCGGCGCCGAGCACCGGCATCGACGCCACGAGCGCGAGGGCGGGCACCATGGGCCAGCGATACGTCGGCACGTCGTGCGCCGCCGCGCCCGGCGCCGTGCCGCCGTAGATGTCGGCGACCGCAACCATGCGATGTTCCGGAACGAGCACGTCGGTGACGACGACGTCGTGCGACCCGGTGCCCCGCATGCCCGCGGTGTGCCAGGTGTCGACGACCTCGGCCTGCCCGGCGGGCAGGACCACAAGCGCCGGATCGATGCGGTCCGGTCGCTCGATCAGTGCGCCGACCATCACCCAGTCCGCGTCCATCGCGCCCGTGGCCCACGACCACCGGCCGGTCAGGCGCACCCCGCCGTCGGCCGGGACGCCGCGGCCCGTCGGGGCCAGGGGAGCGGGTGCCAGCACCGGCCCGGAGGCGAACACCTCCTCCTGCACCCGCACGTCGAACAGCGACAGCATCCAGTTGTGCAGGGCGTAGAAGCCCAGCGTCCACGCGCTGGACGCGCAGCCGTGCGCCATCCGCCGAATCGGTTGCAGCAGTTCGGGAAACGGCGCCTGCAGGCCGCCGAAGCGGGCCGGCAGCAGCAGCCGGAACAGGTCGGTCTCTCGGAACTCGCTGACCGTCGCCGCGGGCAGCCGGCGCAGCCGCTCGGCCTCCTCGGCGCGCTCGGCCAGGCGGGCGACGAACTCGTCGGTGATCCCGTACGTCGGGCGAGCGTCGACCGCGGACATGGCGCCGACCGTACCATACTATTTTGTATGGTTGGCCTGTCAGCCGAGATCGTACGAATCCCGCGATACGCGGAAGTAATGCCCGGTGCTGCCGTCGGTGCACTTCATGCCCGACGGCTCGCTGGCACACGTGATCGTGCCCGCGGACAGGGACCGGCCGTAGTCGAGCGTCTGCTCGCCGGCGACGCGCAGCGTGTCGCCATGGCAATGGATGGCGGCGGGCTCGCCCAGGTTCAACACGAAGCGATTGCCCCACGGAAAATGCTTGCCGCACTCCGGGGGCGGCGGCGGTTGATAGGTGAAGTCACTGATGTCGCACGCAACCCCGGGGCTGTCCAGGACGCAGTAGATGTTCCCGGACGGGGACTGGAAGTCGACGGGGTCCGCGTGCGCGGTCCCGGGCGCGGCGATCACCGTCGCGGCAGTCACCAGCGTGACCCATCGGCGCCCGACCATGAGCTCAGCGTAGGCCCGGGGCGGCGCGCCGAATAGCTTTTAGTTCGAGCGCCCCTTGAGTTGCTCGCGGGCGTGTTTCTCCACGAACAACGGGACGAAATCGCGGATGCGGCTGTGCGCGAACCGGGCGTGCTCTTCACGGATGAGGGCGTCGACGACCTTTGCCGGCACTTGGGGGAACTCGTCGACCAGTTCCCGCTCGATGTCCGCCAACAGCGCCTCTTCGTTGACCTGAGTGACCTTACCCATGAGCACGGGGTTCCCGATCGTCGCGCGCCGCCAAACGGCTTTTCGCGTGCCGCGCGTGTTAAAAGTCCGCTGCGGGCGGGTGACGGTTAGTAACAGAGCGAACGCTCTGTTACTATGCCCGCATGCCCCGTCCCCGCGTTCACGACCAGGATCAGATCCTGGACGCCGTCGAACGGCTGGCGGTGCGGTCCGGGCCGGCGTCGGTCACGATCAGAGCCGTCAGCGACGCCACCGGCGTGTCCAACGGCGCGCTGTACCACTCGTTCGGCTCGCGCGCGGGGCTGGTCGGCCAGGCCTGGCTGCGCGCCGGGCACCGATTCCTCAGCGCGCAAACCGATTTGATCGACGCCACGCCGGCCGGGGACGGCGTCGACGCCGTGGTGGCGGCGGCCGAGGCGCCGGCGGTGTTCGCCCACCAACATCCCGAGTCGTCGCAACTGCTGCTCACTGTGCGCCGCGACGAGCTGCTGGGCCCGGAGACGCCGGCCGAGATCGCAGCTCAGTTGCGCGACCTGGACCGGCTGCTGGTGCAGACCATGATTCGGCTCGCCCGCCTGCTGTGGGACCGCAAGGACGCCGCGGCCGTCGACGTCATCACCACCTGCATCGTCGACCTCCCGACCGCGATCCTGTTGCGCCGCAACAGGATCGACGATCCCGGTGCGCGGGAACGGCTGCGCGCCGCGGTCAAGGCCGTGCTCGACGTCGGGGAGCCCCGGCGCAGGACCAGAGAAAGGGGCCAGGCATGACACCGACACTGGGCTGGGACGACAAGATCGCCATTCTGCACCTCGGCGACGACGAAAACCGGTTCTCCCCGGACTTTCTCGACACCATCAACGAGCAGCTCGACGAAATCCAAAGCGCCGCCCAGGGTCTGGTCACGACGGGTGGCGACAAGTTCTACACCAACGGGCTGGACCTGGACTGGCTGGGCGCGCACGGCGACCAGACCCAGGCCTACGTCGGGCGAGTGCAGGCCCTGCTGGCCCGCGTCCTGACCTTCCCCATGCCGACCGCGGCCGCGGTGACCGGGCACGCGTTCGGCGCCGGCGCCATGCTCGCCATGGCCCACGACTTCCGGGTGATGCGCGCCGACCGCGGATTCTTCTGCTTCCCCGAGGTCGACATCCGGATCCCGTTCACCGACGGGATGGCCGCCCTGATCCAGGCCAAGCTCACGCCCCGCGCGGCGGTGGCCTCGATGACGACCGGACGGCGCTTCGGTGGGCAGGAGGCCGCCGAATTCGGCATCGTCGACGCGACCGCGGCCGAGGGCGAGGTGACCCCGGCCGCCACCGACCTGCTGCGCCCGCTGGTAGGCAAGGACCCCGGCACGCTCGGCGCGATCAAGCAGACCATGTTCCGCGCCGCGGCGCGGGCGCTGACCGACGTCTGAGCAGCCGCGATTGTTACCATCGCGCGGTGAGTGACCGCCGCCGGGGATTCGTTTCGCGGCGAGACCTGCTGAGATCCGCGCCGGCGCTGCTCGGCGCCGCAACGCTCATAACGGCCCCCCGCGCGTCGGCCGGTGTCTCCGGGTCGTCCGTCTTCCTCGACCCCGGCCACAACGCTGTCAACGACGCGTCGATCGGCCAGCAGGTGCCGAACGGACGCGGCGGCACCAAGGAGTGCCAGACGTCGGGTGCGGCCGCCGACGACGGCTACCCCGAGCACGCGTTCACCTGGGCCGTCGTCGGGCTGATCAACGACTCGCTGAACCAGATGGGCGTGCGCACCCAGCTGTCGCGCGGCAACGACAGCTCCGTCGGCCCCTGCGTCGACCAGCGCGCCGCGGCGGCCAACGCGATGCGCCCCGACGCGATCGTCAGCGTCCACGCCGACGGCGGGCCGGCCTCCGGCCACGGATTCCACGTGAACTATTCGAGCCCGCCCCTGAACGACGTGCAGGCCGGCCCCGCCCTCCAGCTCGCCACCGCGATGCGGGATGCGTTGGTGCAGGCGGGTTTTCAGCCGTCCAACTACGTCGGGTCGGGCGGGCTGTACGGGCGCGCCGACCTGGCGGGGCTGAACCTCGCCCAGTACCCGGCGATCCTCGTCGAACTCGGCAACATGAAAAACGCCGACGACGCCGCGAGGATGGAAAGCCCCGACGGCCGGGCGCGCTACGCCGCGGCCGTCACCCAGGGGATCGTCGCCTACCTCAACAGCAGGTAGCGGCTCAGCCGCCGAAGCTGCCCCTCGACGTCGGCGCGGCCGGCGGCCCGCTCAAGTCGAGGTGGCTGGAGGCGAAGGCGACGCCCTTGTCGATCACGGCGTTGTCGTCGGCGTAGGTGTTGTGGGCGGAGAAATTCATGCCGTCGGAGCAGACCGGGTCTTCGGTGGCGCAGACCTTGATGGTCTTGTCCTGATAGGCCGGGCCGATGACCACCGGGGGTTCGCCGAGGAAGTTCATCGCGCGCACGTTGGGCATGCCGAACAGCACGACCGAGGACACGTGCTGGGCGACCGACGGGTCCAGGGGCTTGGGCACGGTGTTGGGGTCGACACCATCGGGCACGGCGGCCGAGGTGACGAAGCCCATGACCGCGGCGCCCTGCGAGTAGCCGCCGAGCACCATCTTGGTGTTCGGGCAGTCATGCGCCATCGAGTTGACGTGCGCACCCGCGTCACGGATGCCGTCGAGGCCGGTGTCCCACTGGTCGCTGGCGGGGTAGTTGACGGGGTAGACGTCGAACGACCGGGACCCCATGCGCGAGTGCAGGGCGTCGACGAAGGCCTGCCCGGTGGGGCCGACGCCGGGGGCCTCACCGGTGCCGCGGGCGAACACCACCTGAACGTCGGGACATTGGGCCGACGCGGTCGGGAGGACCGAACCGACGAGGGCCGACGCGCCGAGGCCCGAGGCCGCGACCAGCGCGGGAGTGAGGGAACGGACGAAGTGACGTGCGATCATGCCGCGACTGATGCCCATACGAACGCCTCCAAAACTGTCACGAGTGCAATATCCGTCTTTCCTGTATACCGAGCCGCGACGACAAGCGTCGGATGAGGTCCGCGTGTCGACGCAACAAATGAATCCATTCTGATGCGCCCCGGCCGGATCGGCATCTTAGGAAAAAGCTTTCGGGCCGTCGTTTGGCCCCCTATCCCACGGGTAGCCGAACCGCGAGACACACGATCCAGCTAGGGAAAGGTGACGACATGGCTACCGGGGAAACGGGTTTCGACGACGTGGCCTTCGACTTGGTCTCGGTGCAATACCACTCGCTGAAGGCCGGGCATGACTACGGCCAGTACGTGCGCGACGCCAAAAACGCGGGCATGGACGACATCGCGTCCTTCTTCAGCGAGGTCATGGAACAGGACTCCGAGCGCGCGCGGCGCTGCCACGAATTCCTGGGCCGGCTGCAGGGAGCGGCCACCGGCGGCTAGCCTCCGGATCCGCTGTTGGACAGGCGCTTTGGCGCGGACGGCGTAAATTGCGCGTCGTCAAGCGTCAGGCGGCTGTCACTTGTGCCCATTGCCGAGTTCGCGTGATGGTGTCGGCGAGGTCACATGCTGACAAACGTGTGTGCGTCATACCCGGCTCTTTATTAGAGTTACGTAAGGTAAGTCGAAGCATTTGGTAAGTAAGCACGGGGCAATAACACGGAGCATGTTTGTGAACACGGACCGATACGACGCCGTCATCGTGGGGGCGGGCTTCGGCGGCATCGGCGCCGCGATCCAGCTCAAGCGCCTCGGGTATGACAACTTCGTCATCCTCGAACGCGAGGATGACCTGGGCGGCACCTGGCACGTCAACCACTACCCCGGCATCGCCGTCGACATCCCGTCGACCACCTACTCGTACTGGTTCGAGCCCAACCCGGGCTGGTCACGGCTGTTCGCCCCGGGCGGCGAGGTCAAGCAGTACGCCGCCGACGTCGCCGACAAGTACGACGTGCGCCGGCACATGCGGTTCAACACGACCGTCGAGGGCGCCCAGTGGGACGAGGACGCTTCGGTATGGCGGGTGGCGCTGGCCGACGGCGAAACGCTGACGACCCGCTTGCTGATCACCGCGACGGGCTTTTTGTCCCAGCCGCGCATGCCGGACATCCCGGGCGTCGCGAGTTTCGCGGGCAAGGTGGTGCACACCACCGCGTGGGACCACGAGTACAGCTACCGGGGCCGCCGGATCGCCGTCATCGGAACCGGGGCGTCGGCCGTGCAGGTCATCCCGGAGCTGGCCAAGGAGGCCGGCGAGCTGACCGTCTACCAACGCACCGCCACCCACGTGCTGCCCAAGGTCGACTTCGGCTTCTCGCCCGGCGTGCGGCGCCTGTTCGGGCGGGTGCCGGCCGCGCAGCGCGCGCTGCGGTGGGTGACCGACATCATCCTCGAGATCATCATGGTCATCGGGGCCCTGCACTTCCGGGAGACCCGGGGCCGGGGCAACATTTCCGCCTCCGACCTGGCCAAGATCAACCGGTTTCGGTGGATCCGGGACAAGGAACTGCGGGCCAAGCTAACCCCCGACTACGACATGGGCTGCAAGCGGCCGACCTTCTCCAACGTGTTCTACCCCGCCTTCAACAAGCCGAACGTGCACCTGGAGACCACCTCCATCGAGCGGATCGAGGCGGACGGCATCGTCACCGCCGACGGGCGCAAAAGGGTCATCGACACCCTGGTCCTGGCGACCGGCTTCGACCTGTGGGAGGCGAACTTCCCGGCCATCGAGGTGGTCGGGCGCAAGGGCCGCAACCTGGGCAAGTGGTGGCGCGACACCCGGTTCCAGGCCTACCAGGGCGTGTCCATGCCGTACTTCCCCAACTACCTGAGCCTGGCCAGCCCGTTCGCCTTCTCCGGCCTGTCCTTCTTTCACACCATCGAGTACCAGATGCGGCACATGGAGCGGCTGCTCGGTGAGGTCAAGCGCCGCGGCGCGACGACCTTCGAGGTGACCGAGGAGGCCAACGAACGGTTCCTCGAGCGGATGACCAAGCGCCTCGACAATTCGGTGTTCTACGCCGGCGACTGCGCCACGTCGCGCTCGTACTACTTCAGCCCGAGCGGTGAGGCGTCGCTGCTGCGACCGACGTCCACGCTGAACGCGGTTCACGAGGGCCGGACGTTCCCGCTCGACGACTACGTGATCGCCTAGTCACACCGGCCACTTGCGCCCCTGGCCGGGGTGGTCGACCGTTTGCCCGCCTCACAGCGACAACGTGCTGCATCCCCCGGTTGTCGCTGTGAGGCGGGCACAACGCCCATTGCCTCTCTTCCCGTGACCGGTGAGGCCCGTGTGACTCGTGGCGATCACCCGAAATCGCCCCGGACCGTTTGCCCGCGCCCGAGCGGGGTAATCAGCCTGAGCGGAACCACGTCCGCAAGCCATGCGAAAGATGGTGGGGCCCAATGGAAACACTGTGCCGTTTCTGCGCCTGTCTAGCGGCGCCCCTCGCCCTCGTGCTGGGGAACATGGACGCGCCCCAGCACGCGGTCGCCGAGGCGTACGCGCACCAGCCGCTGACCAGCGTCGAGCAACCGAACTAAAGCACGGTTATGCCGGCGGCATGAGCACCGTGTCGATCATGTACACGGTCGCGTTGGCCGTGGGCACCCCACCGCAGACCAGACCCGCGTTGTTGACCCGAAGGCCGTTGCCCTGACCGGTCACGTTCACGTTCGCGCCCTGAACGGTCTTGTGCGCGCCCGCGACCTTCGCGGGGCTCAGCTGGCCCGGCACCACGTGATAGGTCAGGATGCTGGTGAGCAGGTTGGAATCCGTCTTCAGCTGGTCGATGGTCTGCGCCGGCAGCTTGCCGAACGCGGCGTCGGTCGGCGCGAACACGGTGTACTGCCCGTTGTTCAACGTGTCGACCAGGTTGACGTTCGGGTTGAGCTTGCCCGACAGCGCCGACGTCAGGGTGGTCAGCGCCGGGTTGTTGGACGCCGCCACCGCCACCGGAACCTGCGACATGCCTTCCACCGACGCCGGGCCGCTGGGGTTGGCGGCCGCATAGTCGGAGCAGCCCGGCCCCACCAGATCGGCCGCCGCCGCGGTGGGAGCGGTCACCACACCCAAACCCAGCATTGCCGCTGCCGCGAACCCCTTCGCTGCCGTCCTGTGTGCGTTCATCGCGTTTGACTCCTTTGGTTGGTCCGACCTTTGCGCAGTGATTCGGAGCGCGGACATCTTCGGATGGGTGGCGGGCAGAAGTTTTCTAGCCGTAGGTGAACGAATACACCTGCAGCCCTTGGTCGGCGCGTACCTCGAGCGTCTCCGACTGCGGGTGATCGGCCGAGACGATCTGGTGCGACGTCGGCGGGCCGCTGATGGGGATCACGACGGATCGTCCGTCGCGGGTGACGGTGAGGGACCCGCTGCCGCCGACGACGATGTAGACGTTCCTGGCGTGGTAATTGAGCTTGATGCTGGACTGGTTGCTTGCGGCGGTGGCGCCTTGGTAGTCCAGCGACCACGGACCGTTCAGCGCGAAGCGATCGGCGGCCAGGTTGGGCGGATAGGCGAAAGTGGTTGTGCCCTCGTCGTATACCCCGTTGCCGCCATAGTTGACGACCTTGCCGACGCTGAGGTAGGTCTCGGGCGTGGTCTGCTCCGGCAGGGCCGGGCGGCCGGTGTCTGCCGGCGGTGGCAGCTCGAGGCCGGGGTGTGCGGCGACGATCAGCTGCCTGATCAGATCCTCGGTGACGTTGTAGTCGCCCTCGCCGAATTTGATGTGGCGCACCTGGCCGGTGGGGTCGATCAGATACTCGGCGGGCCAGTACCGGTTGCGGTAGTTCGTCCACGTGGAGTACCCGTTGTCCAAGGCGATCGGGTAAGTGATGCTCAGGTCGGCGGCGCCCTTGGCGACGTTGCCGGACACCTGTTCGAACGCGTACTCCGGGGTATGGACCCCGATGACCTCGAAACCGTCGCCGTGGTAGGCGTTGTACCAGCTGACGACGTGTTGGATGGCACGCTGGCAGTTGATGCACGAGTACGCCCAGAAATCGATCAGCACGACCTTGCCGCGCAGGGACGCCAGTGGGACCGGTTGGTTGCCGGGCGTGTTCAGCCATCCGGAGATGCCGGTGAGATCGGGTGCGGGGCCGCAGTTTTCGAGGTCCCGGTTGCCGTCGCTGCAGTTCGACAGCTGCGCGTTCTGCTCGTTAACGATGCCGCCGAGGTAGAGCTTCTCCTGGACCCCGGGGTCGGCGGCCAACTTTTCTTGCAGCCCGATGGTGTAGTCGGGCAGGGCGCGTTGCAGAACCGCGGGGATGTTGAACACCAGTCCCACCGCGAGCGCGATCATCACGATCCCGGCCGTGACGCGGATATCGCGCTGCCGCCGCCGGAACGCCACCACCCGCTGGGCCAACCGATCACCCGCCAACGCGAAGAACAACAGCGGCAGCGCGGCGCCCAGCGCGAAGGCGCCGGTGAGCACCACGGTGCGCGGACCGAGGGGACCCGTGGCGCCGGCCACCACGATCGCGGCCAGGATCGGCCCGGCGCACGGGACATACAACACGCCCAGCGCGAGCCCGAGACCGAAGCCGCCACCGCCAAACCCGAACTGCCTCTGCGGGATACGCGCGAACGGGCGCTCCAGCAGCCGTTCGACCCGCGGGAAAATCAACCCGAAACCGATGGCGACCAGGGCGACCAGGGCGACCCAACGGATGGCGTCCTGCGGCAGGTGCAGCAGCGACAGCAGCGTCGAGCCAGTCAACGTGACCAGGGTGAAACTGAGCACCAAGCCGCCGATGACGAGGAAGGGGCGGGCGCTGAGCGATGCGCGCCGCGGTCGTGTCGCGACGTCCAGGCCCCCGCCCGGAACCGGTTGTCGGGCAGGGGCATCGGCGCGGCCTTGCGCGCCGGCGAAGAAGATGACCGGCAGTACCGGCAGGATGCACGGCGATACGCCGGTGATGAGACCCCCGACGAAGCCGATCAGCGCGATGGTCAGCATGAAAGACATTCGCCGCCGAGCGCGCCGCGGATGGGTGCCGCCGCAAAAAAACAGCCCGGCCGAAGCCGGGCTGTTCATCCAGGTGGCTCACTGGGCCGGCGGCATCAGCACCGTGTCGATCATGTATACCGTCGCGTTGGCGGTGTGCACCCCGCCGCACACCAGACCGGCGTTGTTGACTTTGAGGTCGTTGCCCTGACCGGAGACGGTCAGCTTGGCGCCCTGCAGGGTGATGTGGTCACCGTCGACCTTCATCGGGCTCGCCTGACCCTGCACCACGTGATAGGTCAGGATGCTCTTCAGCAACTGCGAGTCGGTCTTGAGTTTGTCGATGGTGCCCGCCGGGAGCTTGTCGAACGCGGCGTTGGTGGGCGCAAAGACCGTGTACTGGCCGCTGTTCAGCGTGTCGACCAGGTTGACGTTCGGGTTGAGCTTGCCCGACAGCGCCGACGTCAGCGTGGTCAGCATCGGGTTGTTCGACGCCGCGGTGGCGACGGGGTCCTGAGCCATCCCCGCGACCGAACCCGGGCCGCTGGGGTTCTGCTTGGCGTAGTCACCGCAGCCGGCCCCGATCAGATCGGCCGCCGGATCGGTGGTGGCCACCGTCGTCATCGGAGCCGTCACAACGCTGACGGCCGTGCTGCTGCTCATCGTCGGCCCAGCCGCCGGCTTGTTGTTCGAACACGCCGAAAAACCCACTACCGCAATCGTCGCGAGCCCCGCCGCCGCGATTGCCCTGCCCCGAACGTTGATCATCGCGCTTGCACTCCTTCTCCTGCGGCGGCCCATAGCGCCGCCTTTCCGACCGGACAGGAGTGATTCGGAGACGAGGGGGCCGCGGACGGATTTTCCGATCAGCTGAGGGGCAGCGCGGCCAGTATCGTGCCGGTGGGCTTCGGTGAGCCGGTGCCGGGTTCGACGGTGAACGCCAGGGTGGTCGACGATCCGAGGTTAGTGAGCGTCGCGGTGGTCGACGGCGCCACCGCAGCGGTGCCCATCGTGCCGGCCGACGTCGGCCCCTTATCGCCGAGCAACCACATCTGGTAGACCGTCCCGGGTTTCGGCGGCGGGACGTTGTTCATCACCAGCACACCGGCGTTGCGGTCGTGGGAAAAGACCACGGTGGCAGTGCCATTGCCGAGCGGGCCGGAAACGGTGCGCACGTCCGGGGCCGCGAACACCTGCTCGGCGATGGTCGACGGCGGGTGCGGGCGCATCGCTATCCCGACGCCGAACGCGACGGCACCGACCACCACCGCTGCCGCCGCCGCCGAAAGGGCGGCGCGCCAACCGAATTTGCGCCCGTCGCGTGCGGGCAGCGCCGCCAGCGTGGCGGCCCGCAGGTGCTCCGGCGGTTCGACCGCCGTCGTCGCCGAGACGGCCGCCATGGTCTCGCGGACGGCGCGGACTTCGCTTTCGAAGGCCGACGCCACCGACCGCGGGGCGGTCGCCAGCCGCCGCTCGATATCGGCCCGCTCCTCGTCCGAGACCGCGTCCAACGCGTACGGCGTTGCCAGCTCGAGCAATTCGAATTCGTTCGGTTCCGTCATGGCACTTCCAGGCAGTTACGCAGGGCGCGCAGCGCGTCGCGCATGCGCGACTTGATCGTCGACAGGTTCGCGGCCAACCGGTCCGAGACCTGGCTGTAGGTCAGTCCGTCGTAGTACGCCAACTGGATACACTCCCGCTGCGTGTCGGTCAACGCGCCCAGGCATTCGACCACCCGGCGACGCTCGTCGCCGGCGATCGCCGAATCGGCGACGACGTCGGTGGCGGGGTCGGCGCTCGCCGCGGCGTAGCGGGCATCCCGCTTGCCGGACGCTTCCTCGGCCCGCACCCGGTCGACGGCCCGCCGGTGCGCGATCGTCAGCAGCCAGGACAGGGCCGAGCCCCTGGCGGAGTCGTAGTCCGGCGCGGTTCGCCACACCTCGCAGTAGACCTCTTGGGTGGTCTCCTCGCTGTAACCGGAGTCGCGCAGCACCCGCATCACCATGCCGTACACCCGACTCTTAGTGAGGTCGTAAACCGCCGCGAACGCGTCGCGGTCCCCGCGCGCGACCTCGCGCAGCAGTGCGTCCAGGTCCTTGCTGGGCGGCGACGGTCCGGTCATCGATCGGTAGCCTAGCGCCAGCCCGGCATCGGCACGGCCGGATCCGGGCGCCGGCCGCGCCGAGGTCCCGACATGTATCCACTCCCGGTATTCGTAGCCCGGGCCCGGGCGGACGGTTCCCGTCAACCGCGCGAGCGGCCATGATTGGCGGGTGGTCAAAGCTCTGCTGTTCGACGTGCAAGGCACGGCGACGGACTTTCATTCGACCGTCTGCGACGAGGCGCGGCGGATCAGCGCCGGCCGGCACCCGTACGCCGACTGGCCCGAGGTGGTAAGGCGTTGGCGCGCAGGCTACTTCACGATGTTGGAGCAGGCGCGGGCCGACCAAAGCGAGTGGGTGTCGGTGCACTCGGTGTATCGGCGGGCGCTCGACGCCGTGCTGGACGAGCGCGGCATCGCGTTCACGGAGGACGAACGAGACGAGCTGACTCAGGCCTGGCGACGGCTCAAGCCCTGGCCGGACGTGGTGCCCGGGCTCACGCGCCTCAAGACCGCATACACGCTGGCCACCCTGTCCAACGCCGACGTCTCAGCCGTCGTCGAGATCTCCAAGCGGGCGGGCCTGCCCTGGGACGCGGTCTTCGCCGCCGAGATGGCCGGGGTGTTCAAGCCCGACCCGGCCATCTATTGGATGGCCGCGACCTATCTCGGCCTCGAGCCCGCCGAGATCATGATGGTGGCAAGCCACAAGTACGACATCCGCGCCGCGGGCCGGCTGGGCTTCGCGACGGCCTTCGTCGCGCGTCCGCTGGAGTTCGGGGTCGACGGCGAGGCCGACGTGGCCTACTCCGACGAGTTCGACGTCAACGCGTCCGACTTCGGCGACCTCGCAGCGCAACTCGGCTGCTGATCAGCGCCGCGCCGACCCGGTCAGAGGCTGCCCGTTGGCGGACTGCAGCAGGCAGATGACCGTGCTCGGGGTGGGATCGGCGCCGGTGCGATCCTGGTTCGAGTCGATCAGGAACGTGATCGAGAACGGGCTGCCGTCGACGGGTCGGCCGGTGTATGGCGCGAACCCCTCGTTGCAGTCCTTGTTGGCGACGATGGCGACGGCCTTGTCGACGGCCAAGGGACCACGCAGATACACCTCGGCCAAATGCGGTGTGCCGCAGTCGACGGCGGTGACGGTCACCCGGCTCAGGTCGATCGGCGGGAGGTCGGCCACGCAGTCGCCGACCTGCAGGTCGATCCATTTGACGGTGTGCGAGGTGGTGGGGGCGGCCGTGGCGCCGGCGCAGGCGGCCAGCATCGCCGCGGCGGCCATGCCGCCTAACGCATAAAGCCCACGCATGCGGAAAGTCTAGGCACCCGTGAGCGCCGGGTCGGGCTTTTCCGATGACATCGACAGGAAGCCGCGCGCGCAGCGCGCGGCCAGCAGCCAGTTCGCCGGCTTCTTGAAGTCCAGCCCACCAAGGAGCTGTTTGATCATGGTCAGCGTGTCGAAGTAAATGCGTTCGCAGACAAGCGTTTCGGACCCGTCGAACACGAAGTAGGCCGTCATGCGGACCCGGAACCGGCTGCCGGTGGGCGGGACCTTGCCCAGATATCCGCGATGGGTGCCCATCAACCAGAACTCGACGATCACCGCGTCGGCGCTGTGCCGCAGCTGTCTCTTATACACATCT
>NZ_LATC01000112.1:0-14321 GCF_001414075.1 Mycobacterium sp. UM_11
GATGTGTATAAGAGACAGGTCCTTCTCGCCCTCGCCGATGACCACCACGCCGCGCATCGACACCGTGTTGACCAGCTCACGCATGGCGTCGACGGCCGCGCCGTCGCCGCCCTCCTTGTCGCCGCGCCCCACCCAGCGGCCGGCGGCCATGGCACCGGCCTCGGTCACCCGGACCAGTTCCAGCGCCAGGTTGCGATCCGGGGCCTCACCCCGGGGCCGTCCAGGTGGGCGGTTGCCCTCAACTGTCATGGTTGGTGATTGTCCCAGAAGGGGATCGGTCCGCTGGAACTGGGATACTCGGGGGATGACCGAAGAGCCGTCGCCGAATGCCGAGGTAGCCGGGGAGCCGGCGCCGGCGGCCGGGCCGGCCCGGGGACCCGTCTCGAGGCCGGCCAAACCGCGGTTGCTGCAGGACGGCCGCGACATGTTCTGGTCGCTGATGCCGCTGGTGCTGGGCTGCATCCTGCTGGCCGGCCTGGTGGGCATGTGCTCGTTCCAGCCCGGCAGCCACCGGGGCGCCGTCCCGTCCTACGACGCGGCGGCGGCCCTGCGGGCCGATGCCACGACGCTCGGCTTCCCCATCCGGCTGCCCAAGCTGCCCGCCGGCTGGCAGGCCAACTCCGGCAGCCGCGGCGGCATCCAGGGCGGCCGCGTCGACCCGGCGACCGGTCAACGGCTGAACGCGGCCACCTCGGTCGTCGGCTACCTCAGCCCGACCGGCATGTATCTGAGCCTGACGCAGAGCAACGCCGACGAGGACAAGCTGGTGGGCTCGATCCACGCGTCGGCGTATCCCGCCGGGACGGTCGACGTCGCCGGGACCAGCTGGGTCGTCTACAACGGCACCGGCCAAAGCGGGGCGGACGCCGAGCCGGTGTGGACCACCCGGCTTTCCGGCGGATCCGGGGCCACCCAAATCGCCATAACCGGCGCCGGAAACACCGACCAATTCCGTACGCTGGCTTCGGCGACGCAATCGCAACCGCCGTTACCCGCGCGCTGAAGGAAGGCCGAGCGTGACTGCACCCCAGGCGGATCTGTCCGGATGGTCGGCCGCGCCGTTCACCGGTGGCGGCTACACCCATGACGTCTACCGCAAGGGCAGCGGCCCCGGGGTGGTGCTGATTCCCGAGATACCCGGGATCCATCCCGGTGTGCTGGCCCTGGGCAATCACCTGGTGGACAACGGCTTCACCGTCGCCATGCCGTCGCTGTTCGGTGAGCCGGGCAAGCCGAAGACGGTCGGCTACATCGCCGCCACCATCAGCCGGGCTTGCGTGGCAAGGGAATTCGCGGCGTTTGCGACCAACAAACAGCGGCCGGTGTCGTTGTTCCTGCGCGCGCTGGCACGCGACCTCAACGCGTCGACGCCGGGCAAGGGCGTGGGCGTGATCGGCCAATGCTTCACGGGCGGTTTCGCGTTGGCCGCCGCGGTCGACGACAGCGTGCTGGCCCCGGTGCTGTCGCAGCCGTCGGTGCCGCTGCCGCTGGGCCGTGCCCGGCGCCGCGACCCGGGCCTGAGCGAGTCCGAGCTGAACGCGGTGGCCGCGCGCGCCGCGAACGACGGCCTGTGCGCGATGGGCCTGCGGTTCAGCGAGGACCTGGCCGTGCCGGCCGAACGGTTCGCGGCGCTCAAGGAGCGGCTGGGCGACGCGTTCGAGGTGATCGAAATCGATTCGCGGCCCGGCAACGAATACGGCTTCGGCAAGACGGCGCATTCGGTGCTGACCGACGAGGTCCGCGAAGTCGACGGCCAGCCGGCTTACGAGGCCCGCAAGCGGGTAGTCGAGTTCCTCACCCAGCGTCTTGGTTGACCGGGCATGACGACGACGATCAACGACCGGGTGGTCGAGACCGCGTTCGGCCCCGTCCGCGGCACGGACGACGGGCGCGTCAGCGCGTGGAAGGGCATTCGGTACGCCGCCGCGCCCGTCGGCGACCTGCGTTTCCGGGCGCCGCAGCCGCCCGAGCGGTGGACCAAGGTCGCCGACGCCACCCGCTACGGTCCGGCCTGCCCGCAGCCGGTCTTCCCCAACATGCCGCTCGACCTGGGCGCGCCGCAGGGCGAAGACTGCCTGCGGCTGAACGTCTGGGCGCCGTCCGGCACGCATGCCGGTGATGGCAAACCCGTGATGGTATGGCTGCACGGCGGCGCCTACGTCCTGGGATCCGGCAGCCAGGCGCTGTACGACGGGCGGCGGCTGGTCGGCACCGGGGAGGTCATCGTGGTCACGGTGAATTATCGGGTGGGAGCGCTCGGTTTCATGGACCTGTCGTCGTTTTCGACGTCGCGGCGGCGGTTCGACTCCAATGTCGGGTTGCGCGATGTGCTGGCGGCACTGAGCTGGGTGCGCGACAACATCGCGGCATTCGGCGGCGATCCCCGCAACGTGACGCTGTTCGGCGAATCGGCGGGTGCTGGGATTGTGACGACCCTGCTTGCCAGCCCGTCCGCTGACGGACTCTTCGCCCGCGCGATCGCCCAAAGTTCGCCGGCCACATCGGTATACGATCGGCGCAGGGCTGAGCGCGTCGCCGAAACCGTCCTCGACAGGCTTGACGTCGACGCGGACCGACTGCCCGACGTACCGACCGCGGTGCTGCTCGCCGCGTCTCAAGAGGTCTTCGACGAAGTGCCCGTGCGTAATCCAGGGCTGCTCGCGTTCGTCCCGATCATCGACGGCGAGCTGCTGGACGACTACCCGGTCAAGCGCGTGCAGGAGGGCCGTTCGCTGCCGGTCCCGTTGATCATCGGGACCAACAAGCACGAGGCGGCGCTCTTCCGGTTGATGCGTTCGCGGCTGATGCCGATCACGCCCCGCGCGATCACGTCGATGTTCGATCAGATCGCCGCCGAACAACCGGACCTGCAATTGCCCACCGACGAACAGATCGGATCGACGTATTCGGGGTTGCGGCGCAGGGCTAGAAGCCTGAGCATCGCAACCGATGTCGGATTCCGGATGCCTTCGGTCTGGCTGGCCGAGGGCCACGCCCGGGTGGCGCCGGTGTACCTGTACCGGTTCGATTATGCGACCCCGCTGCTGAAGCTGCTGCTGGTCAACGCCGCGCACGCCACCGAATTGCCTTACGTCTGGGGCAATCTCGGAATGCCGAAGGATCCGACGTTGAAGCTGGGCGGCGCCAAGACCGCCACGGCGGTCTCCAAGAGGATGCGGACGCGGTGGATCAACTTCGCCGCGCGGTCAAAGCCCGCGGGCCCGGACGGCGAACCGGACTGGCGTCCCTACCGGGAGGCGGATCGCGCGTGCCTGATCATCGACAAGCGCGACGCCGTCGCGAGCGACGTCGATGCGAACATCCGCGCGGCCTGGGGTAGCGAGATGGTGGGCTTCCGCTAGCGCGGGCCCTACTCGGCGACTGACGGCGCGGCGCCCGAATTCGCCCGCCGGCGAAGCCAATTGCGGCGCACGGGCTGCTCGTCCTGGGCGTCGAATTCGGCTCCTCTGAATACGACCAGATACACCTCGACGGTGGTCACGATCAGGATCATCAACACCGGCCCGATGACGATGCCCCAGGGCCCGAACATGGCGATGCCCGAGAACACCGACAGCAGCATCAGCGCCGGGTTCAGCCGGGCGTCGCGCGGAACCAGGATGGGGCGCAGGAAGTTGTCGATGTTGGTCACGACGACGAGGTGCCAGAGCACGACGAACGCGCCACCGACGATGTTGCCGTAGAGGATCATTCCGATGCCGAAGGGGATGGTCACGATCCCACCGCCCAGCGGAATGATCGACAACGCCGTCAGCAGCACGGCGAAAATGAAGAAGCCGTGGTGAAATCCCGCGACATAGATGGACGCGGCGCCCGCGACACCCTGACACAGCGCTATCACGAATTGGCCGCTGACGGTGCCGCGCACCATCGCTCCGGCCTTGCGCAGGTAGAGGTCCGTGACCTCGTCGCCGAGCGGGTTGAGGTCGGCGACCAGCTTTCGGATCCGCTCGCGGTGCACCAGCAGCGCGACGAACACGTACAGGAAGATGATGGCCGACGTCACGGCGCCCGCGACGCCGCCGAGTGCGCCCTGCAAGAAATGCAGGGCCCATTGACCGACATTGCGACCCACGGTGACCATCGCCTTGCGCAGCGAGTCCGAGGTTACGGTGATGTGCGCGAAGGGAAGTCGAGACAGCAGCTCGTTCACCGCGTGCAGGGTGCGGTCGCCGAGCCCGCTCAGGTCCGTCGTCTTCACCCACTCGGTGATGCTGTCGATCATGCGGGAGATTTGGACGATCGCCAGGACCACCAGGAGCGTGACCGGCACGATGACGACCGCGAGCGCGGACAACAGGGTGCAGGTCACCGCCAGGGGAGCGCCCATGCGCCGGCCGAACCAGTTGAACAGCGGCGTGAACAGGTAGGCGCCGACCGCGGCCACGACAATCAGCACGAAGTAGTCGCGCAAGAAGTACGCACCGAAGAGCAGGGCGATCGCGGTCAGCACCGCGAGCGCGCGCTTCTGGTTGAGCGTGAATTCGGTGTCCACCGGACCGCCCTCCGCGTCGTCGCCGCTGAGGGAACCTTAGCCCCGGCCCGGTGTTTTCGTCAGCGACCCGCGGGCGGGCTACTTCCCCCCGCCGGCCGGCGCGGGCGAGCCCGCCTGCGCCTGGCTCTTCATCCGCTGGAACATGTCGACGTAATACGGCAGGCATTCCGACATGGCACGTTCGGTGGTGTACGGGGGCTCGTATCCGAGGTCGCGGCGCGCCTTGGCGATCGAGAAGTAATTGTCCAGATAGAGCCGCTCGACGGCGAGCGGCTCGAGCAGGGGCGCGGGGATGCCGAAGCGGAAATGCAGCCGCTGCCAACCGGTCATCGCCGCGCGGACCATCGGGCCGTTGATTCGCACCCGGGGCCAGTTCACGCCGCAGGCCTCGACCACGGGCCGGGCGAACTCGAACATGTTGATCGGGTCGTCGTCGTTGATGAAATAGGCCTGGCCGGGCGCGGTGCCGCCGGGGACCAGGTGCTGAGCGGCGAGGATGAAACCGTGAATCAGGTTGTGCACGTACGAGTTGTCCAGCTTCGCCGACTTCCGGCCGATCAGCACCTTGACGTGCCCGGCGATCACGCTTTCGAACAGCTTGCGGAACATCGTCTGATCGCCGCGGCCCCAGATGCCACTGGGCCGGATCGCGCAGGTGAGCATGCCGCCAACACCGTTCTGCGACAAGACGAATCGCTCGGCGACGACCTTCGTTTCGGTGTAGAGGTCGTTGAACCGGGTGGTGTAGGGCAGCGTCTCGTCCCCGCCGGGGATGTTCTGGCCGCCCATCACCACGCTGTTGGAGGACGTGTAGACGAAGCGCTTCACCCCGGCCGCCTGCCCGGCGTGCACCAGGTTCTCGGTGCCGCCGACGTTGACACCGAAGCTGCGTTGCCGGTACGCCTCGGTCACCGATGCGCCGCCCATCAGCTCGATGATCGCCGCGGTGTGGAAGACCGTGTCGATGCCGTCGACCGCCCGGGCGCAGACGGTCGTGTCGGTGATGTCCCCCTCGAGCACCTCGAGTTGCGGGTGCTCCGCCAGCGGGGACGGCGCGCGGTCGAACGAACGCACCTGGTGGCCGCGGTCCAGCAGGGTGCTGACGAGGTTGGCGCCGACGAACCCGGAGCCGCCGGTGACCAGGACGCGGCCGAGTTCGGTGGTCAGTGATGCATCAGCCATGCGCCGAATCCTAACTGAAACGTGTTCCAATTCGAAAGAAAGTCACCCATGCGCTTGTGCGAGGTGGCCGAAATCAGGGCTCGTCGGCCTGGCCGGCCGCCAGCGCGTCCTCGATGCGCTTGCGGGCTCCAGCTAAATGCTCCTCACACATTTTTGCCAGCTGTTCGCCCCTTTCCCAGAGCTCCAGCGACTCATCGAGGTCGAGCCCACCCTGTTCCAGCAGGCGCACCACTTCGATCAGCTCGTCGCGGCACGCCTCATAACCGAGTTCACTAATGGGCGTAATCGACTTGTCCTCTTCGCTAGGCGCCATCGGTCCGTCCCTCGCTCACCGCGGCGATCGCGCCGTCGGCAACCCGCACCCGCAACCGGCGGCCGGCGGGCGCGTCGCTCACCGACCGCAGCACCGCCGGCGCCCCGGTGTCGGGCACCGCCTGGACCACCGCGTAGCCGCGGGCCAGTGTGGCCGCCGGGCCCAGCGTCGCCAGCCGCGCGCTCAGGTGGCCGACGCGCTCGGTCTCGGCGGCGGTCAGGCGGGTGACGTCGCGGCGAATCGCCGACCGCGCGCGGTGAATCTCGTCCGCGCGCGCCGTCAGGGCCGCCAGCGGCTCGGCGAGCACCGGTCGGCTGCGGATCTGCGCCAGCGCGCGTTGTTCGCGAGACACCCAGCTGCGCAGCGCCTGCGCGCTGCGCCGGCGCAGGTCAGCGACGAGGCGCTGCTCGGCGGCGGTGTCGGGCACCACCTTCTTGGCGGCGTCGGTGGGGGTGGCGGCGCGCAGGTCGGCCACCAGGTCGCACAGCGGGTTGTCGGGTTCGTGACCGACCGCGCTGACCACCGGCGTGCGGCAGGCCGCGATCGCGCGGCACAGCGTCTCGTCGGAAAACGGCAACAGGTCCTCGACGCTGCCGCCGCCGCGGGCCACCACGATGACGTCGACCTCGCCGTGGCGGTCCAGTTCGTACAGCGCCTCGACGATCTGCGCCACCGCGTTGGGCCCCTGGACCGCGGTGTTGCGCACGGCGAACCTTACGCCGGGCCAGCGTCCGGTGGCCACCGTCGTCACGTCGCGTTCGGCGGCGCTGGCCCGGCCCGTGATGAGGCCGATCATGTTGGGCAGGAACGGGATTGGCCGCTTGAGCCGCGGATCGAAGAGCCCTTCGGCGTCCAACAGCCGGCGCAACCGATCGATCCGTGCCAGCAGCTCGCCCACGCCGACGGCGCGAATCTCGGACAGGCGCAACGAGAACGTGCCGCGACCGGTGTAAAACGACGGCTTGCCGCAGACCACCACCTGCGTGCCCTCGGCCAGCTTCACCGGCGCGTTGGCCACCAGGTCACGCGAGCACGTCACGGTCAGCGACATGTCGGCGGCCGGGTCGCGCAGCACCATGAACACCGTCTTGGAGTCGGGGCGCGCGCTGATCTGGGCCAGCTGGCCCTCCACCCATACCGTGCCGAGTTTGTCGATCCAGCCCGCGACTCGAATTGCCACCGCGCGCACCGGAAATGGGTTCTCGGCGGAGTTGGGTTCGGACTGTGCGGCCGGGGTCACTTCGCGTTCGCGCGGGTGATCCTGTTGGCGAGCAGCGTCTGGAACGGCGCGCGCGCCTTGGTGGCCTGCTCGTAGGCCAGCAGGGCTTCGAGTTCGTCGACGCTCAGCGATTGCAGGCGGGCCCGCAGCTGCGCCAGCGTCAGCGTCGCGTAGTCCAGCTCGGCCACCACCGACGGCTGCGGAACCGAGGGCGCGTCCGAGGACTTCCTGCCCTGCTTCAACGGGGCGGCATCGGAGGCGGCGTCGGCGAGCGTGTACAACGCGAACCGCCCCTCGGTGCGGCGGTCGCCGTCGCCGTTGCCGTTCTCGGCGGGGCCGGGCGCGTCGACGGCGTCGGGCAGGTCCTCGTCGAACGTCGCCCATTCCGGCTGCTCGTCCTTGGGCGGGAAGATGTTCTCCAGGGTGCTGTCGCCCTTGATCGCCAACTCGGCGAGATTCTGCTGAAATCGCATCACAAGGTGGGCCGCCTGACTGGCTAAGGTCATGGGGTACATCAGGATGGTTTTCGGCAGCTTCATGGTCTCCTCGACGGCGACTGTCGCCGCGCCGACCAATAGTCGAACTCCATACGGTGCAGTGGCCATGGGTCCAAGATTGCCCTACGCGACGGCTAACTCCAAGCCCGCCCGCGCGAGTTGGCAAGCCCGCGGCGGCAGAACGTACCCTGGTGTCATGCCGCCGACTGTCGACATGGGAATTCCCGGCGCGTCCAGCTCGGTAGCCAGCGATCCAGCCCGCAAGCGAGTGCTTCTGGCCGAGCCGCGTGGTTACTGCGCGGGCGTGGATAGGGCCGTCGAGACGGTCGAACGCGCGCTGGAAAAGCACGGCCCGCCGGTGTACGTGCGTCACGAGATCGTGCACAACCGGCACGTGGTGAACACGCTGGAAAAGGCCGGTGCCGTGTTCGTCGAGGAGACCGACGAGGTGCCCGAGGGCTCCATCGTGGTGTTCTCCGCACACGGGGTCGCGCCGACGGTGTACGCCGCGGCCGCCGAACGCAACCTGCACACCATCGACGCCACCTGCCCGCTGGTGACCAAGGTGCACAACGAGGCCAGGCGGTTCGCGCGCAACGACTACGACATCCTGCTGATCGGCCACGAGGGGCACGAGGAGGTCATCGGGACCTCCGGCGAGGCGCCCGACCACGTGCAGCTGGTCGACGGGGTCGCGGCCGTCGACAATGTGACGGTCCGAGACGAGAACAAGGTGGTCTGGTTGTCGCAGACCACGCTGTCGGTCGACGAGACCATGGAAATCGTCGAGCGGCTGCGGCAACGGTTCCCGAAGCTGCAGGACCCACCCAGCGACGACATTTGTTACGCGACCCAGAACCGCCAGGTTGCCGTCAAGGCCATGGCGCCCGAATGCCAGCTGGTGATCGTCGTCGGGTCCCGGAATTCGTCGAACTCGGTGCGGCTGGTCGAGGTGGCGCTGGGCGGCGGCGCCGCGGCCGCCCACCTGGTCGACTGGGCCGACGACATCGACCCCGCCTGGTTGGAGGGTGTGACCACCGTGGGCGTGACCTCCGGCGCATCCGTGCCCGAGGTGTTGGTGCGCGGTGTGCTCGAGCGGCTGGCCGACTGCGGCTACGACGTGGTGCAGCCGGTCACCACGGCGCAGGAAACCCTGGTGTTCGCGCTGCCGCGCGAGATCCGGTCACTTATCTGACCGGACGGCGCTCAGCCGTCGTATTCCCATTCCGTCGGGGGCCGCTGCGGCCGGCCATACGTCCGGGAGCGGTCGCGCTGCTCGTCGGACGCGCCGGCATCCCGGTAGCGGACCTGAGAGATCGGGTGATGGGTGCCGTTGTTGCCGGTTGGGGCGGGCCGCCGGCGCCTCGGCTCGTAGGTCGGCTCGTAGCGGTCGTAACTGTCGTAACGGCTGGGCGGCGGGTCGTAGGAGTCGCCGTAGCGGTCCCCGCCGTCGAAACGGCTGCCCCGCGGCCTGGGCTGGTCGTTGTAGGGCCGCTCGTATGGGCTGCGGCGGGTGCGCGGCTCGCGGCGGCCCTCCCGGGGAGATTGGCCGCGCGGGTCCGGGTCGCCCTCCGGCCGGGGTCGGCGCCGCGACCGGCGGGGCGGCTCGGCGGCGTCGTAGTCCCGGGCGGTCGCCGAGCTTCTGCGCTTCGAGCGGCGCTCGCCCGGCTCACCCGTGTCGTCCAGCGGCTCCCGGGTGCGCCGGGAATGGGTCCGCGCGGAGCGGGCCGCGGTTCGATCGCCGTTGGCCGTCCGGCGGGTCCGCGCGGAGGACTTGCCGCCGCGGCCGCGTCGCTCCTTCGCGGGGGCGTCGACGTCGTCTTCGTCGGGCTGCAGCTTCGCCCGCAGCTTGGCGACGATGCCGCCGAGTGTGGCCTGGCGTTCGGCGGGCTCCGCGTCGTCGGGGGTGTTCGTCGTCGCGGTCGTCCGTTGCGACATGCCGAAGTACCACCGGACCAGCCCGATCAGCAGCACCACGCCGGCCGTGCCCAGCATCAGCGGGAAGCGCTCGATGAGGGGATAGCCGCAGTTGATCAGCAGGTCCTTGACATGGCCGACCTTGCCGTCGTGGAACAACCAGTAGGCGCCGGGCACCGCGCCGAACAGGATCAACGGGGGTTGGATGATCGCGGTGAACAACCCGTCCTGGCGCACCGCGAGCACCGCCGCCACGCAGCCGGCTATATAGAAGCCGGCGAAGACGTGGGTCAGCTCCTTGTGGCCGGCGTCAATCCCGTACCCGATGGCGGTGGCGGTAACGGCGAGGAGCAGGGCGGCGTACCACGGCACACCTGGGATATCTGGGTGAATCGAGCGGTGGGAGGCGTCCACCTTCGACGTTGCCCGCTGTCCTGACACATGTAGACCGTACCGGCAATGGGCCGAAAGGCCCGTAAATGCCTCGTCGGGATGCCGGGCGTGCCATGCCCCGGAGCCGGAGGGGCGGCGCCCCCGCCGACCCCTAGACTTGAGTCCCTGTGAGCCTGAGCCTGGGAATCGTGGGTCTGCCCAATGTGGGTAAGTCGACGCTGTTCAACGCCCTGACCCGCAACGACGTGCTGGCGGCCAACTACCCGTTCGCGACTATCGAGCCGAACGAGGGCGTCGTTCCGCTGCCCGATCCGCGACTGGACAAGCTCGCCGAGCTGTTCGCGTCGCAGCGCACCGTCCCGGCGCCGGTGACGTTCGTGGACATCGCCGGCCTGGTCAAGGGCGCGTCCGAGGGGGCCGGCCTCGGCAACAAGTTCCTGGCCCACATCCGCGAATGCGACGCCATCTGCCAGGTGGTCCGGGTGTTCTCCGACGACGACGTGACGCATGTGGCCGGTGAGGTGGATCCCCGCTCCGATATCGAGGTCGTGGAGACCGAGCTGATCCTGGCCGACCTGCAGACCCTGGAGCGCGCGCTGCCGCGGCTGGAGAAGGAGGCTCGCACCAACAAGGAGCGCAGGCCGGTGTACGACGCGGCGGCCGCCGCCCAGGAAACCTTGAACGGCGGCAAGACGCTGTTCGGCGCCGGGGTGGACGCCTCCCTGCTGCGTGAGCTGAACCTGTTGACCACCAAGCCTTTTCTGTATGTCTTCAATGCCGACGAGGCGGTGCTGACCGACGCGGCGCGCATCGCCGAGCTGCGTGAACTTGTGGCGCCGGCCGACGCGGTGTTCCTCGACGCGGCCATCGAGGCGGAGCTGAACGAGCTCGACGACGAGTCGGCGGCCGAACTGCTGGAGTCGATCGGGCAGACCGAACGCGGCCTGGATGCGTTGGCGCGCGCGGGTTTTCACACCCTGAAGCTGCAGACGTTTTTGACGGCCGGTCCGAAAGAGGCGCGCGCCTGGGTGATTCACCAGGGCGATACCGCACCCAAGGCCGCCGGGGTGATCCACACCGATTTCGAGAAGGGCTTCATCAAGGCCGAGATCGTCTCCTACGACGACCTGATCGCCGCGGGCTCCATGGCGGCGGCCAAGGCGGCCGGCAAGGTCCGGATGGAGGGCAAGGACTACGTCATGGCCGACGGCGACGTCGTCGAGTTCCGCTTCAATGTCTAGGGCTCGATGACTTCTGCTCATCGCGCAGGTCTTTAATACCGTGGGAACCCTCTGTTACACCGCGACGGTGTCTCTCGACGGCTACGCTGCCGACGGCAGCGGCGACTTCCAGTGGTCGGCCCCGAGTGATCCGGTGTTCGCCGCCCATATCGACCGCATGGCTGAGGTGTCGACCGAAGTGTTGGGGCGGAAGACTTTCGCGCTGATGCAGTACTGGGAGACCGATCCGGAGGACGAAGAGTGGGGCGCGGCGGAGCGGGAGTTCGCCCAGCGCTGGCGGTGCATCCACAAAGTGGTGGTTTCGTCGACGCTGACGCGCGAGGAGATCGACTCGGACCGCGTTCGTCTGGTACCCGAACTGCGCTTGGCCGAATTGAAGCGGATCGTCGCGCAGGCCGAGGGCATAGTCGAGATCTTCGGACCCACCACCGCGGCCGCCGCGATCCGAGCTGGCCTGATCGACGAGTTCCAGTTCTTCGTGGTGCCGAAGATGGTGGGCGCAGGCCTACGTGCCCTACCCGACGGCGTGCGCCAGGATCTGAGTCTCGCCGCGCACAGCGTGTTCAACGACGGCACCGCTCACCTGCGATTCCTGTCTCGCCGAGACGTTGCTCGGTGACGGCACGCGGTGGAGTTCCGCTTCAACGTGTAGTCAACCGGCGAAGCAGGGCTTCCAAACTGGACAGGTGTCCAGCTATCGTGGCCATCATGTTGCCGGAAACGGAGATGGGTAGAGATGAGCAAGGTCCCTAGTCGGGAGGCTCGCTTGGCGCACGCTGCCAAGCACGCCGAGCTGTGGAATGCGGGCAAGAAGGACGAGTGGGTGGCGTCGTGGCGCACCATCTGTCCCGGCGAGGTTCGCATGTTCGACCCGGTCGGCACCGAGGAGAAACACGGCTTCGAAACCGCCACGTCGGATGCTTTTGACATGTTTCAGTCAATCCTCAAGATCAAGATGATCACGGTTCAGGTCAATGGGAACGAGATGGCATGGGTGTGCGAGAACCACTTCGGCATGGAGCCGAACGTTGGGGTTGCACACAGTATCGAGACCTTCGCGTGGGACGACGACGGCAACCTGCTCATCAAGACGTACTATCCGATGCCGGAATCCGTTGGGGCCGAAGCGGACCCGTACGCCCACCTGCTCGAAGGACAGCAGTAGTCGCATTGGCCGACGGCGGCGTGGTCGAGTTCCGGTTCACCGTCTAGTCGCATTCCGCTTCAGCGTCGGCTGTCGACGGCCGTCTTCGTCTCCGACGATGAAGTCGATGATCGGGGGGGCGATCCCAGGGGTGTCGGAGGCAAGTCATGGATGAATACACCGAGCCGCACTGGGGCGCAGCGGCGCTCGTGGTGATCGACCTCCAGCGGGATTTCCTCGATGACGGTCGGGTTTCTTCGATTACTGTCTGGCGCACAACGCTTTCGGCATCAGCGGCGAAGCAGTGAGTGGGCCCCATGTTGCGGGGGGCCGGAAGCCCGGCCCGGCGCTAGCGCGGTTTCAGGCGAAAGATCGGGATGTCGCGGCCCGCGGGCGCCGCCTTGTCCCGGTAATGGGCGTAGCCGGAGTAGATCCGGTTGGCCAATTCGAACAGTCGGGCGTACTCGTCGGGATCGGCGACCTGCTGGGCGGTGAACGGCTCGCCGCCGAACTCGCAGTCCGGATGCGCCTTCAAATTGTGGTACCACTGCGGGTGTTTGGTGCCGCCGAAGTTCGAGGCCACCAGGATGACGTCGGGCCCGTCATGGAAGTAGGTGAGTTGCACCTCGCGCTTCTGGCCGGACTTGGCGCCCGTGGTGACAAGCGGCGCGTTGATGATCGCACCCATGTTGACCCGCCCCCCGGTGAGACGAAACAGGTACGGATCGGTATGGCGCGCGATGTGACGGGCCATGAACTGCCCCGCTCGCGAACGTCCGAATCGAACACTGGCCCGATACAACGCGCCCCGTCGCTTATGCGGGTCCACGTACCGCAGCGGCATATCCCGACAATACGTGCGGGGCATCGATGCAGACTTTGGGGCTTGCCTGGATTCCCGTCCGGGGAAATGCTTTAGGGATGGTGGAACGATTGCGGCCGCGGGTCCGGCGATTCGCGGGCACTTTGATGGGCTGCGCGTTGGCGCTGTCCGGCCTGGGGCTGGCCGGCGGCCCGGCCCACGCGGCCCCGACCTCACACTGGTGCCCCGGAAATCCATGGGACCCGAGTTGGGGCACCGTCTACAACTGGGACTGGAATCAATGCCACGACTGGCAGGGACCGGCGGGCCAGAGCTTCCCGGCAGGTGCGGGCCCCTGGGGGCCGACGCCCTTCTGGGCGCCGCCGCCGCCACCCCCACCCTCGTGGGCGCCCGGGGCCAAGTTGATGTGGAACCCCACCGGCGCCGGCAATTGGGGATTCTGGAACCACGGGATCTGGACGCCGGTTTAATCGGGCCCCGGTCCTTGTCGGGGGTGGTTCGTAGCATGCTCTCGTCGCCGTTCACACACCGTCGCGGCAGTCAGGAGGGCACCATGAAGTTCGTTTCCAGCCGCATCATCACCGCCGACGTCGGCCGACTCGTCGATTTCTACGAGACGATCACCCAGGTTCCAGCGGTATGGGCCAACGAGCTTTTCGCCGAGATTCCGACGCCGGTGGGCACGCTCGCGATCGGCAGCGACAAGACCGTCGCGCTGTTCGCGGCCGGATCGGCCGAGCCGGCGGCCAACCGCAGCGTGATCGTGGAGTTCATGGTCGACGACGTCGACGCGGAATACGAGCGGCTGCACGAGCGCGTCGCCGACGTGGTGACCAAGCCGACCACCATGCCGTGGGGCAATCGGGCACTGCTGCTGCGGGATCCGGACGGAAACCTGGTCAACTTGTTTACTCCCGTCACAGACGAGGCCCGCGCCAAGTTCGGAATCTGACTGGCGCGCAAGCAAATTGTGGTCCGCTCGGACAGCATTGGCCACCTCAGCTCGGGCGCAGTTGCGCTCGGCCGGCGTGGCGGCGTTAGAGTAAGTCGTGGTCACCCTGTCTCTTATACACATC
>NZ_LATC01000113.1:0-14298 GCF_001414075.1 Mycobacterium sp. UM_11
AGATGTGTATAAGAGACAGACCCAGTAGTCGGCGGACCCGTACCCCGGCCCGGTGGGTTCACCGGAAACGTTGGACACCAGACACATTCGTGGCGGCTTCGATTCAACGCCGGCCACCCGGTGGGCGAACTCGTCGAGCATCGGCTCCATCAGCGCCGAATGGAACGCGTGCGACACCGCCAGCGGATGCGTGCGCCGGCCCGCCAACCGCTCAACAACGGCGCCCACGGCGGCCCGCTCACCGGAAAGAACCACGGCGTTGGGCCCGTTGACCGCCGCGAGGCTCACGGCGCCGCCCAGCAGGGGGGCCACCTCGGCCTCAGCGGCACCCACCGCCACCATCACCCCGCCGGACGGCAAGCCGGCCATCAGCCGGCCCCGCGCCGTCACGATCCGCGCCGCGTCGTCCAGCGACAGCACGCCCGCGACACACGCGGCGGCGATCTCCCCGACCGAATGGCCCAGCACCACGTCGGGCGTCACGCCCAGGGACCGCCACAGCGCGGTCAGGGCGATCTCGAGGACGAACAGCGCCGGCTGCGCGAATTCGGTGTTTCGCAACGACTCCGCGTCGGTGCCCCACAGCACCGCGCGCAGCGGCGCCCGCAGCTGGGCGTCCACCGCCGCCGCGGCCTCGTCGAACGCGCGCGCGAAGGCCGGGAACCGTTCGTGGAGTTGGCGTCCCATTCCCAACCACTGTGAGCCCTGGCCGGTGAACACGAACGCCGTCTGTCCCGCTGGCCCCGCCCGGCCGACCACCAGGCCGGGCGCCGGCTCCCCCGCGGCCAGGCCGGCCAGGCCGCGCGTCAACGCCTCCCGGTCCGCGCCCACCAGCACCGCCCGCTGCTCGAACACCGATCGCGTCGTCGCCAACGACCACCCGATGTCCGCCGCGCTGTGCCCCGAGTCGGCCAGGTGTTCCGCCAGGCGGCCCGCCTGGTTGGCCAGGGCTCGCTCCGAGCGGGCCGACAGCACCCACACCGGTCCCGCTTCGTCCCGCGTGCCCGCTGTCGTATTCGGTTGCGCGGGGGCCTGTTCCACGATGACATGCGCGTTCGTGCCGCCCATGCCGAACGACGACACCCCGGCGCGGCGCGGGCGCTCGGTTGGCGGCCAGGGCGACGCGGCTGCGACAACCCGCAGGTGCTCGAGCCCGGGATTCGGGTCGGCGTGATGCAGGCTCGGCGGAAGCACCGAATTCCGCACGGCCAGCAGGGCCTTGAGCAGGCCCGCGATCCCAGCGGCGGCGCCGGCGTGGCCGATGTTCGTCTTGACCGAGCCGACGTTCACCGGTTGCCCGCGCTCGGCGAACACCTCCCCCAGCGCGCGGGCCTCCACCTCGTCACCGATTCTCGTGCCGGTGCCGTGCGCCTCGATGTAGTCCACCTCGCCGGCGCCCAGGCCGGCGGCGTCGAGCGCCCGCCGGATCACGTCCGCCTCGCCGGAAGCCGACGGCACCGTCTGGCCCGCGGCGCTGTGCCCGGCGTTACCGGCTGCGGTCGCGCGGATGACGGCGTGGATGCGGTCACCGTCGCGCAGGGCGGCCGGCAGCGGCTTCAGCAGCACCAAGCCCCCACCCTCGCCGCGCACGTAGCCGTCGGCGCGCCGATCGAACGCGTAGGTGTGGCCCGACGTCGACAGCGCGCCGAATTCGCGCTCCAGCATTGCCGTTTCGTCGGCCAAGTTGAGGTGGACGCCGCCGGCGAGCGCGAGCGCCGACTCGCCGGCGCGCAGGCTCTCGCAGGCGAGGTGCACGGCCAGCAGCGACGACGACTGGCCGGAGTCGACGGTCAGGCTGGGACCGCGCAACCCCAACGCGTAGGAGATCCTGTTGGCGATCATCCCGCGGCTGATGCCGGCGAAGGAGTGGTGGTCGAGGTTGTCGGCGATGTCGCGCAGCGTGAGGGCGGCGTAATCGTCGGCCATCGCCCCGACGTACACCGAAACCGCGGCGCCGCGCACCGTTTCCGGCACCACGAACGCGTCTTCGAAAGCCTCCCATGCCAGTTCGAGCGCCAGCCGTTGGCGGGGGTCCATCGCGGCCGCCTCGCGCGGCGAGAGGTTGAAGAAGTCGGCGTCGAACTCCGCAACGTCCCAGGGCAATTGCGTGGCTTCGCGGCCGTCGCGGATCAGCTCCCAGAATTCGCGCGGATTGGCCGCGCCGGGGAATCGGCAGGCGAGGCCGATGACCGCGACGTCGGGCATGCTAGGGGCCGATCTCTTCGTCGAGGATGGCGAAGAGTTGGCTCTCGGTGGCGGTGGCGATGTCGTCGTCGAAGGGGTCGCCGGGGTGTTCCGGGTAGGGGCCGTCCGCCGGCCCGGTCAGGCCGTCCAGCATGCCCTGCAGCCGGGTGACCAGCTGCGCCCGGTCGCCGGGGCTCCAGTCGGATTGGCCGACGAGCGCCTGCATTTCGCGGGCGACGTCGTTGAAGCGGGCCATCCGGTCGGGGGGCTCGGCGCTCGTCCCGGCGGCCAGCTGGGCGTCGAGCTGCTCGGCCAGCGCCGCGGGCGTCGGGTGATCGAAGATCAGCGTCGGCGAAAGGGTCAGGCCCGTCGCGATTTTGAGCCTGTTGCGCAACTCCACGGCGGTCAGCGAGTCGAAACCGAGATCTCCAAAGGCCTGGTCGGCGTCGACGTCCGCGGTGCTGTGGCCCAACACCGTGGCGGCGTTGGTGCACACCAGCTCCACCAGCTCGCGCCGCCGCTGTTCGGGGGCGACGCCCTCCAGGCGCGCTCGCAGGCCCGTCAGCGAGACCATGTCGGTGGGGTCGAGGACCCGCCGCGCGGGCCGGGCGGCCAACTGGCTCAACAGCGGCGGCAGCGCGGCGCCGGCGTGGGCCAGCGCGGTGGCATCGAGGCGGGTCGCCACCACGACGGGGGGCTCGGCCAGCAGCGCGGCGTCGAGCAGGTCGAGCGCCTGCCGGGTGGACAGCGCGGCCAGGCCGGCGCGGCTCATCCGGGCCCTGTCGCGGTCCCCGAGGTGCCGGGTCATCGCCGAGGCCTGTTCCCACATCCCCCACGCGATCGACAGGCCCGGCAGGCGGTGAGCGCGCCGGTAGGCCGCCAGGGCGTCCAGGAAACTGTTGGCGGCGGCGTAGTTACCCTGCCCGGGGGCGCCCACGATGCCCGCCATCGACGAAAACACCACGAACGCGGCCAGATTCAGCTCGCCGGTCAGCTCGTGCAGGTGCCACGCGCCGTCGACCTTGGAGCGCAGCACGGTGTCGATGCGCTCGGGGGTCAGCGACGAGATCACCGCGTCGTCCAGCACGCCCGCGGCGTGGAAGACCCCGCGCAGCGGGAAGCGCGCCGGCACCTGGGCCAGCAACCCGGCCACGGCGTCCCGGTCGCCGACATCGCAGGCCACCACGGACACCTGGGCCCCCGCCTCGCGCAGCTCGGCGACCAGATCGGCCATCCCGTCGGCCCGCTCGCCGCTGCGGCTGACCAGCATGAGATGCGGCACCCGGTAGCGGTCGACCAGGTGGCGCGCCACCGCCGACCCCGCCATGCCGGTCCCGCCGGTGATCAGCGCGGTGCCGCCGGACAGGCCGGCGGGCCCGTCGGGCATGGTCAGCACGACCTTGCCGATGTGGCGGGCCTGGCTGACGAACCGGTAGGCGTCCACGGCGCGCCGCACGTCGAATGCCTTGACCGGCAACGGCGTCAGCGCCCGCGCGGCGAACAACCGCATCAATTCGGCGAACATCTCGGCGATGTGGTCGGGCCCGGCCTCCATCAGGTCGAACGCGCGGTAGTAGATGTCGGGGTGGGCCGCCGGGTCGCGCAGGTCGGTCTTGCCCATCTCGATGAAGCGCCCGCCGGGGCCCAGCAACCGCAGCGACGCGTCGGTGAACTCGCCGGCCAGCGAGTTCAGCACGACGTCCATGCCGGCGCCGCCGGTAACCGAGGAGAACTTCTGCTCGAAGTCCAGCGTTCGCGAGTCCGCGATGTGGTCGTCGTCGAAGCCCATGGCGCGCAGGGTGTCCCACTTGCCGCGGCTGGCGGTCGCGAAAACCTCGGCGCCCCAATGCCTGGCCAGCTGCACCGCCGCCATGCCCACCCCACCGGCGGCGGCGTGCACCAGCACGCGCTCGCCGGAGCGCAGGCCGCCCAGCACCGACAACCCGTAGTAGGCGGTCAGGAACACCACCGGGACGCCGGCGGCCTCGCCGAACGACCAGCCCGTCGGCACCCGCGTCACCAGCCGCCGGTCGACGACCGCCTCCGAGCCCGTCAGGCCCACGATGCCCATCACCGCGTCGCCGACGGCCAAATCCCCCACACCCGCGCCGATCTCGGTCACCAGCCCGGCGCCCTCGGCGCCCAACTGGGCGGCGCCCGGATACATGCCCAAAGCCACCAGCACGTCGCGGAAGTTCACCCCGGCCGCGGCCACCGCCACCCGCACCAGGCCGGCGGCCAGTTCGGCGGGCGGGCCGGACTGCACCGCCAGGTCCTCCAGCGTCCCGCCCTCGCCGGCGGCCAGCCGCCACACCGAAGGCGGTTCGGGCAGCGGCAACGCCGGGTGCGCCTTGATGGGCTTCAGCCGGGGCGCGTAGGCGATGCCGTCGCGCACCGCCAATTGCGGTTCGCCGCAGCCGATCAGCGGCCCGACGTCGATTGAGCCATCGGAGTCGACCAGCACCGCCCGGCCGGGCTGCTCGGCCTGCGCCGACCGCACCAGCCCCCACACGGCTGCGCCGGCGAGGTCGGAGACGTCCTCGCCGGGCAGCGCGACCGCGCCGCGGGTCAGCACCACCAACGGCCCATCGCCGTCACCCCGCGACTGCAACGCGCTCAACGCCTCGTGGGTCGCGGCGTAGACCGCTTCGACCACACCTTCGGTGTTCGGAACCGGCCGCCAGACCTCGGGTTCGGTGCCGATCCCGTTGTCCGCCAACGAAACCGGGGACCACACCGCCTCCAGGAGTTCGCCGCCGCCGGAACGCGCCGCGGCGGCCGCCGACAGCTGCGCGGCGGAGACGGGACGCGTCACCAGCTCGCGCACGGACAGCACCGGCGCGCCCGACGAGTCGGCCACCTCGACCGACACCGCGCCCGCGCCCACCGGCGCGAGCCGCACCCGGACCCGCGACGCGCCGGCCGCGTACAGGCACACCCCTTGCCAGGAGAACGGCAACGCGGTCTCGGCGTGCTCGTCGGCCACCCCGAGCGCATGCAGGGACGCATCCAGCACCACCGGGTGAATCCCGAAGCCGCCCACCGTAACCCCGGCATCCTGGGGGGCCTCGACCTCGGCGAAGGTCTCGGCGCCCCGCCGCCACACCTTGCGCAGGCCGCGGAAGGCCGGACCATACCCGTAGCCGCGCGCCGCCAGGTCGTCGTAGGCGCCCGTCACGTCGACGGCCGCGGCGCCGACCGGCGGCCACACCGACAGGTCCGCCTCCGGCGCGGGCGAGCCCTCGCTCAGCACGCCCTGGGCGTGCAGCGTCCATTCCGGACCGGCCTGCGAATACACCGCGACGCCCCGGGTCCCGCCCTCACCGGCGCCGTCCACCACCACCTGAACGCGCACCGCGCCGGCGCCCGGCAGCGGCAGCGGGGCCGACAGCGTCAGCTCCTCGATCACCGGGCAGCCCACCTCGTCGCCGGCCCGCAGCACCAGCTCGACGAACCCGGCGCCCGGGAACAGCACGGTCCCGGTCACCGCGTGATCGGCCAGCCACGGCTGGGCGGCCGTCGACAGCCGGCCGGTCAACACCACGCCGCCCGAGTCCGGCCGCTCGACCACCGCGCCCAGCAGCGCGTGCTCGGCGCCGGCCAACCCGAGGCTGGCGGTGTCGCGGGCACCCATCGACTCGGCCGACAGCCAAAACCTGCGCCGCTGAAAGGCATACGTGGGCAGGTCGACCCGGTGGGCGCCGAGGCCGGCGAACGTCGCGGCCCAGTCCAACTCCGCGCCGGAGGCGAACAGCTGCCCGGCGGCCAGCAGCACCGAGTCGACCTCGGGGCGGCCCTTGGCCATCGACACCGCCGCGACCACCGGCTCGCGCGCCAGGGATCGTTCCGCCGCGGCCGTCAGCGCCGCGCCGGGCCCCACCTCCAGGAACGCGCCGGCGCCGAGCGATTCGGCCAGCCGCACCCCGTCGACGAACCGCACCGGGCGGCGCACGTGCTCCACCCAGTAGTCGGCGGACCCGTAGCCCGGTCCGGCCAATTGCCCGGTCACGTTGGACACCAGGTCGATTCGCGGCGCGGCCGGTGACACCCCGGCCACCACCGCGGAGAACTCCTCGATCATGGGTTCCATCAGCGGCGAGTGGAAGGCGTGCGAGACGTCGAGCTGCCGCACCCGCCTGCCGCAATCGGCCAGCCGCTCCGCCGCCGCACTCACCGCGGCCCGCTCCCCCGACAGCACCACCGCGTCGGGGCCGTTGACCGCCGCGAGGGCCACGCCGTCGGTGAGCAACGGCGCGACCTCGGCCTCGGTCGCGGTCACCGCGACCATCACCCCGCCCGCCGGCAGCGCCGCCATCAGCCGGCCCCGGGCCGCCACGATCCGCGCCGCGTCCGGCAACGACAGCACCCCGGCCACGCAGGCCGCGGCGATCTCCCCGACCGAGTGGCCGATCACCACGTCGGGTGTCACGCCCCACGAGCGCCACAGCGCCGCCAGGGCGACCTCGAGCACGAACAACGCGGGCTGGGCGAATTCGGTGCTCTGCAACAACTCCGGGTCGGCACCCCACATCACGTCGCGCAGCGGCAGCCGGGCGTGCGCGTCCACCGCCGCCGCGGCCTCGTCCAAGGCCGCGGCGAACGCCGGAAAGCGTTGGTGCAGTTCTCTTCCCATGCCGAGCCGCTGCGAGCCCTGGCCGGGGAACACGAACACCCGCTTGCCGAGCGACCGGGCGCGCCCGACCGCGGCACCCGTAGCGGGCTCACCGGCCCGGACCGCCGCCAGCCCCGCCAGCAGGGTGTCGCGATCGGCGCCCACCAGCACCGCGCGATGTTCCAGGGCCGCCCGGGTGGTGGCCAGCGACCACCCCACGTCCACGGCGCGCAGGCCCGGCTGCGCCTCCAGGTGGGCCGACAGCCGCCCGGCCTGCGCGGCCAACGCGTCGGCCGACCGGGCCGACACCACCCAGGCGATCGAACCGGCGGGCGGATCGCCCTGCTCCGCAACGGTTTCCGGCTCCGCGGGCGGCTGCTCGACGATGACGTGGGCGTTCGTCCCGCTGATCCCGAACGACGACACCCCGGCCCGGCGCTGGCCGTCGCGCGCCGGCCACGGCTGGGGCTCGGTCAGCAGCGACACCGCGCCCGCCGACCAATCCACGTGCGGCGACGGCACATCCACGTGCAGCGTCTTGGGCAGCACGCCGTGCCGCATCGCCTGGATCATCTTGATCACGCCGGCCACCCCGGCGGCCGCCGACGTGTGGCCGATGTTGGATTTGATCGACCCCAGCCACAGCGGCCGGTCCGCCGGCCGGTCCTGGCCGTAGGTCGCCAGCAGGGCCTGCGCCTCGATGGGATCGCCGAGAACCGTTCCCGTGCCGTGGCCCTCGACCGCGTCGACGTCCGCCGCGGCCAGTCCGGCGTTGGCCAGCGCCGCCCGGATCACCCGCTGCTGGGACGGCCCGTTGGGGGCGGTCAAACCGTTGGACGCCCCGTCCTGGTTCACCGCCGAACCCCGGAACACCGCGAGGACGGGATGCCCCAGCCGGCGCGCGTCGGCCAGCCGCTCCAGCACCAGCACGCCCGCGCCCTCCGACCACGACGTCCCGTCCGCCGCGCCGGCGTACACCTTGCACCGGCCGTCCGGGGCCAGCGCCCGCTGCCGGCTGAACTCGACGAACGCGGCGGCGGTGGCCATCACGGTCACGCCGCCGGCCAGCGCGAGGTCGCACTCCCCGGAGCGCAGCGACTGCGCCGCCAGGTGCATGGCCACCAACGACGACGAACACGCCGTGTCCACCGAGACGGCCGGGCCCTCCAGCCCCAACACGTACGACACCCGGCCCGAGGCCACGCTCAGGGTCGACCCGGTCAGCCCGTAGCCCTCCAGCTCGCCCTTCACCTCCCCGCCGTAACCGGCGTGGATGACCCCGGCGAACACGCCGGTCGCCGAGCCCCGCAACGCGAGCGGGTCAATCCCGGCCCGCTCCAACGCTTCCCAGGAGATCTCCAGCATCAACCGCTGCTGGGGATCCATCGCGAGGGCCTCGCTGGGGCCGACGCCGAAGAATCCCGCGTCGAAGTCCCCGGCGTCGCGCAGGAAGCTGCCCTGGCGGGTGTACATCTTGCCCGCCGCGTCGGGGTCCGGGTCGTACAGGCCCTCCACATCCCAGCCGCGATCGGCCGGGAAGTCCGACACGGTGTCGCGGCCGTCATTCACCAGTTCCCACAGGGTTTCCGGCGAATCGACGCCACCCGCGTAGCGACAGGCCATGCCCACCACCGCGATCGGCTCGGTCAGCCGGCCCTCCAGCTCCGAGACGCGCCGGCGCGCCCGACGGAGGTCCGCCGTCAGGCGTTTCAGGTAATCGACGTGCTGTGTGGTGTCCGGCATCGCGGTCTCAGCGGCCGAGTTCTTCATCGAGGATGGCAAACAATTGGCTTTCGGTGGCGGCATCGAGGTCGGCGTCGAGGCCTTCGGTGTCGAGGTGATCGGTGGGGCCGAGCGTGGCGAGCAGGCCGTGCAGGCGGGCCCTCAGCGCCGATTTCTCGCCGTCGTCCCAAGGTTGGTCGAGCAGCGCCTGCAATTCGCGGGTGATGTCGGTGAAGCGGGCCATCAGGTCGGGCCGGTCGCCGGACGGCGCGCCGGCCAGCTGGGCGTCCAAATGCCCGGCCAGCACGACCGGTGTCGGGTAGTCGAAGATCAGCGTGGGCGAAAGCGTCAGCCCCGTGGCGGTTTTGAGCCGGTTGCGCAGCTCGACGGCGGTCAGCGAGTCGAAGCCGAGGTCGCCGAACGCGCGATCGGCGTTGATGTCCGCGGGGTTGGGCAGTCCCAGCACGGTCGCCGCGTTGCCGCGAACCAGGTCGACCAGCTCGCGCTGTCGCGCCTCGGCGGTCAACCCCTGCAGGCGTGCGGCGAGACCGGACGTCAGGGCGGTCGTATCGGCGTCGTCGATGACGCGGCGGGTGGTGCGGGCGGCCAGCTCGCTCAACAACGGGGGCAGCCCGGCGGCGTTGTCGGACAAGGCAACCCGATCCAGTCGGGCGGCCATCAGCACCGGGGCGTCGACGAGCATGCCGGCGTCGAAGCTGTCCAGCGCCTGCTCGGTCGACAGGGGGGCGATGCCGATCCTGGTCATCCGGGCCTTGTCGCGCTCGCCGAGGTGAGCCGTCATCGCCGAGGCCTGCTCCCAGAGCCCCCAGGCCAGCGACAGCCCCGAAAGCCCATGCGCGCGGCGATATTCGACCAGACCGTCGAGGAAGCTGTTGGCCGCCGCGTAATTGGCCTGACCCGGCGTGCCGACGATGCCCGCCATCGAGGAGAACACCACGAACGCCGACAGATCCTTTTCCCGCGTCAGCTCGTGCAGGTGCCACGCCCCGTCGACCTTGGCCCACAACACCGCATCCACCCGCGCGGGCGTCAGCGACGCGATCAATCCGTCGTCGAGGATTCCCGCGGCGTGCACCACGCCGCGCAGCGGATACTGCTCCGGGATCTGCGCCAGCATCGCGGCGACGGCGTCGCGGTCGGCGACGTCGCAGGCCACCACCGACACGCGGGCGCCGGCCCGCCGCAGGTCGTCCACCAGCTCCGCGACCCCCGCGGCCCCGGCGCCGGCGCGGCTGGCGAGCATCACGTGCGCCACGCGATACCGGTCGACGAGGTGACGGGCCAGCGCCGAGCCGGCCATGCCGGTGCCGCCGGTGATCACCACGCTGCCGCCGGCCAGCCCACCGCAGCCGCTGAGCACCGCGCCGGGCCCGGACGGCATGGTCAACACGACCTTGCCGATGTGGCGGGCCTGGCTGACGAACCGGTACGCCGCCGAGGCGCAGCGAACGTCGAAGGCCTTGAGCGGCAACGGGCTCAGCGCGCCGTCGCGCATCAGCTCGACGATCTGGGCCAGCATCGCCGCGGTGCGGTCGGCGCCGGCCTCCAGCAGATCGAAGGCGCGATACTGCGCGCCCCGGTGCTGCTCGGCGACGACCTGCGGATCGCGGATGTCCGTCTTGCCCATCTCGATGAACCGGCCGCCGGGTGCCAGCAACCGCAGCGACGCGTCGGTGAACTCGCCGGCCAGCGAATTGAGCACGACGTCGACCCCCGCCCCGCCGGTCGCCGACGAGAACTTCCGCTCGAAGTCCAACGTCCGCGAGTCGCCGATGTGGTCGTCGTCAAACCCCATCGCGCGCAACGTGTCCCACTTGCCCCGGCTCGCGGTCGCGAACACCTCCGCGCCCCAGTGCCGGGCCAACTGGACCGCCGCCATGCCGACGCCCCCGGTGGCGGCGTGCACCAGCACCCGCTCGCCGGCGCGCAGGCCCGCCAGCACCGACAACCCGTAGAGCGCGGTGAGGAACACCACCGGCACGCCCGCGGCCGTCACCAGCGACCAGTCCTGAGGCACCGGGGTCACCACCCGCTGATCCACCACCGCCTCGGAACCGACCACGCCCAGCAGCCCCATCACCGCGTCGCCGACCGCCAGCCCGGTCACGTCGGGGCCGACCTCGACGATCACCCCGGCGCCCTCGGCACCCAACTGGCCCCCGCCCGGGTACATGCCCAGCGCCACCAGCACATCCCGGAAGTTCACCCCGACCGCGGCCACCGCGACCCGCACCTCGCCGGCCGCCAGTTCCGCCGGGGGGCAGGCGCTGAGCGCCAGGTCCTCCAGCGTGCCGCCGCCGCCGGCGTCCAGCCGCCAGCCGCCCGGGGGCAGGCGCAACACCGACCCCCGCCGCACCGGCCGCATCCGCGCCGCATAGGCCACCCCGGCGCGGACCACCAATTGCGGTTCCCCACAACCGATCACCGCGCGCGCCTCCAGGGATCCGTCGGTGTCGATCAACACCACCCGGCCCGGCTGCTCGGCCTGCGCCGAGCGCACCAGCCCCCACACCGCCGCGCCGGCCAGGTCCGTGACGTCCTCGCCGGCCAGCGCGACCGCCCCGCGGGTTTGCACGGCCAGCGTCCCGGACTCCGGACCGCCCAACCAGGATTGCAGCACGCCCAGCGCCTCGGCGGCGGCGGCATGCACCGAGCGCACCACCTCGGCGCCGTGCGGGGCCGGCTCCCACAGCGTCGCGTCGGAGTCCTTGCCGCTCAAGGGTATCGGCGACCACGCCACCTCGAACAGTCCCTCGGCGCTCGCGGCCGCCGCCGACAACTGACCGGCCGAGACCGGGCGCATCGCCAACGAGCGCACCGACAACACCGGCAATCCGGAGCCGTCGGCCAGTTCCACCGACACCGCCCCGGCGCCGGACGGCGCAATCCGGACCCGCGCCCGCGACGCGCCCGCCGCGTGCAACGAGATCCCCTGCCACGAGAAGGGCAACACGGTCTGGCCCTCGCCGTCGACGCCGATCGCGTGCAGCGCCGCGTCGAGCAACACCGGATGGATGCCGAAACCGCCGTCGGCCGCGCCGGCCTCGTCCGGGATGGCGACCTCGGCGAAGATCTCGTCGCCGCGCCGCCACATCGCCCGCAGCCCGCGGAAGGCCCGGCCGTACTCGTAGCCCCGCTCGGCCAGCCGCGCGTAGGCGTCGCCCACCTCCACCGGCGTCGCCCCCGCCGGCGGCCACACCGACAGGTCCGCCGCCGGTGCCGCCGCGGCCCCACCCAGCACGCCCTGCGCGTGCAACACCCACTCCGAGGAGGCGTCCGCCGAATACACGGAGAGCTCGCGCCGCCCGGACTCGGCGGCCGCGCCGACCACCACCTGCACCTGCACGCCCTCGGCGGCCGGCAGCAGCAGCGGGGCCGACACCGTGAGCTCCTCGAGGACCGCCGCGCCGACCTCGTCGCCCGCCCGGATGGCCAGCTCCACAAACCCCGCGCCGGGGAACAACACCGTGCCGCCCACCGCGTGGTCGGCCAGCCACGGCTGGGCGGCGGTCGACAGCCGGCCCGTCAGCACCACCCCGCCGGAATCCGGACGCGCCACCACCGCGCCCAGCAGCGCGTGCCGCGCGCCCGCCAGCCCCAGGGTGGCCACGTCACCGGTCCCGGTCGATCCGCCCGGCAACCAAAAGCGCTGCCGCACAAAGCCGTACGTCGGCAAGTCCACGCGCCGCCCGCCCAGCCCCGCGAGGGCGGCCCGCCAGTCCACCGGCACGCCGGCGACGTGGGCCTGGCCCGCCGAAAGCCAGAACCGTTGCAGCGAGCCGTCATCGCGGCCCAGCGACGGGATGACCACGGCATCGTGACCGCCGTCGGTCAGCGTGTCCTCGACGGCGGCGAGCAGCACCGGGTGCGGGCTGCACTCGACGAAGGCCCCGTAGCCCGCCTCGCCCGCGCGGCGCACCGCGCGTTCGAATTGGACGGTCTGCCGGATGCTGCGGTACCAGTAGTCGGCGTCCAGGCCGGCGGTGTCCAGCAGGTCACCCGTGACGGTCGAGAACAGCGCGACCGGACACGATCGCGGCTCGATGCCCGCCAGCGCCTCGGCCAGCGCGGCGCGGATCGCGTCGACGTGCCCCGAATGCGAGGCGTAGTCCACGTCGATCCGGCGGGCCCGCACGCCGTCGGCCTCGCAGCGGGCCATCAACTCGTCGAGTGCGCCCACCTCACCGGACACCACCACCGCCGAAACCCCGTTGACCGCAGCGACATTCAACCGATCGCCGCACGGGCCGATCAACTCCTCGGCGCGGGCCAGGCCGCAAGCAAGCGACACCATGCCGCCCGCACCCGACAGCTGGACCAGCAGCCGGCTGCGCAGCGCCACCACCCGGGCGGCGTCCTGAAGCGACAGCGCGCCGGCCACATACGCCGCCGCGATCTCGCCCTGCGAATGACCGATCACCGCGTCGGGGACCACGCCCACCGAGCGCCACAGCTCGGCCAGCGACACCATCACCGCCCACAGCGCCGGCTGCACCACGTCCACCCGGTCCAACCCGGGCGCACCGGGGGCGCCGCGAAGGACGTCGACCAGCGACCAGTCCACGTGCTCGGCGAGCGCCTTCTCGCACCGCTGCAGGTGCTCGGCGAATACGGTTGAGCTGTCCAGCAATTCGGCGCCCATGCCGACCCACTGCGAACCCTGGCCGGGGAACACGAACACCGTCTTGCCCAGCGGCCGCGCCCGGCCCACCACCGCGCCCGCGCCCGGGGTGCCGGCGGCCACGTCGGCCAGCTCCGCGACCAGGCGCGCGCGGTCGGCGCCCACCAGCACCGCGCGGTGCTCGAACAGCGACCGCGTACAGACCAACGACCAGGCCACGTCGACCACCCGCAGCCCCGGGTCGTCGGTCACCCGCGCCAACAGCCGCGCCGCCTGGTTGGCCAGCGCGTCGGGCGAGCGGGCCGACAACACCCACGGCGCGGGCGCGTCGTCGCGGGCCGCGGGCGCGGAAACCTCTTGCGGCGCCTGCTCGACGATGACGTGCGCGTTGGTGCCGCTGATGCCGAACGACGACACCCCGGCCCGGCGCGGCGCGTCGTCGGGCGCCGGCCATTCCCGCGCCTCGGTCAGCAGCGAGACCGCCCCCGCCGACCAATCCACGTGCGGCGTGGGCACATCCACGTGCAACGTCTTGGGCATCACCCCGTGCCGGATGGCCTGCACCATCTTGATCACCCCGCCGGCGCCGGCCGCCGCCGAGGTGTGGCCCATGTTCGACTTGATCGATCCGAGCCACAGCGGCCGGCCGGCCGGACGGTCCTGCCCGTAGGTCGCCAGGACCGCCTGCGCCTCAATCGGATCCCCGAGCGTGGTGCCCGTCCCGTGCCCCTCGACCAGGTCCACGTCGGCGGCGGCCAGGCGCGCGTTGGCCAGCGCGGAGCGGATCACCCGCTGCTGCGACGGGCCGTTGGGCGTGGCCAATCCGTTCGAGGCGCCGTCCTGGTTCACCGCCGACCCGCGCAGCAGCGCCAGCACCGGGTGCCCCAGCCGCCGTGCGTCGGACAGCCTTTCCAGCACCAGCACCCCGACGCCCTCGGAAAATCCGGTCCCGTCGGCGGCCCCCGCATACGCCTTGCACCGGCCGTCGGAGGCCAGCGCCCGCTGCCGGCTGAACTCGATGAACATCGCCGGCGTCGCCATCACCGTCACCCCGCCGGCCAGCGCCAGGTCACACTCGCCGGCGCGCAGCGACCGCGCCGCCAGGTGCAGGGCCACCAACGACGACGAGCAGGCGGTG